>NZ_JAGXJL010000060.1:0-50846 GCF_019091475.1 Streptomyces sp. GbtcB6
AGCCGAGACCAGGCAGCGGCATCAACATACCCTCGCGGCATAACCATCGAGTGTCCGAGATCACGGGCAAACTTCACGGGGAGGCTTTCCCCGAGGTGACCGACACTGTGGTGAAGGAGTGGCTGCCGGCCCACGCCGACCTGACGTGGGCGAACGTGACCGGCCCGGAGTTCTGCATGATCGACTGGGAAGATTGGGGCATGGCGCCACGAGGGCTGGACGCGGCAACGCTATGGGGCCATGCCCTCGCCGTCCCGGCCTTGGCGAAACGCGTGTGGAGCGAGCGTCGGCCAGACTTGGAGACCAGGTCCGGTCGTCTGATGGCACTGTTCGTGTGCGCGAAGATCGCAGGGCCACACGCGCACCCCGAGGATCCCAGGCTGGAGCTGGCCAGGAAGGAAGCCGCGCGGCTCATTGCTGAGCTTCACGACTTCGGGCAACACCCCTGCGGCAGTTGCCCGGACTGACCGTCATCCGGTCCTGGCCAGCCGTCGAACGAAAGGATCGGGCCGCCGTCGAGGTACCGCTTGACAGCGACCAGGGTGGTGCGTGTGAAGGGTTGCGGCAGGTCGTCCGGAGGCACCCAGGCGATGGTGTCGTGTTTGTGCGGCTCCGCATTGTGGGGAGTACCGCTCCACCGATCGGTGTGGAAGACGAAGGCCATGAACATCCCTGGGATTTCCGCTCCCCAGGAGCCATGCACGACGTGGACGAGGCGCAGGTCCGCCTCGGCGGCCACGACGCCCGTCTCCTCCTTCAGTTCCCGTACTGCGGTCGCGGTGATCGGTTCCTGGGGCTCACCTTTCCCGCTGGGGACATCCCACTCGCCAGGCGCGAAGTCCAAGTGGCGGCTGCGCCGCAGGATGAGGAGTCTGCCGCTGTCCGGATCCGTGACGAGAACAGCAGCGATGAGCCGCGTCGTCATCGGTTCGCTCTTCCACCGGGCCGCCAGCTGATCGGACTCAGTCAAATCGCCTTCCTCCAAACGATCTTAAGGCGTGGGAGTGATACATCCAGCGAAGGGGATCAGTCAGTCTGCCGCAGAAGCCGTACGGTTCGCCTCGCCTTTTCGCCGGAGAGCCCGCTGGTCGAAACTGGTACCCCTTTGACGGCGCTTTCGATGCGGCTCTCCGCGAGATGCGCAAGCAGCTGGGCAGCACGTTCAACCCCCGGCCCATCTGACCGCAGGCGCATCTGCGGGGCCAGCGCCAGCTGGCGGTCACCGTGGCCGTGATATTCGGCCTTGGGCTGCTCCGCCCCACAGCATGGCTGCGACCATCGAACAAATGCCTGAATCGCCCGCACGAAAGTGCTCAACACCCTTACGTCACCGGAGATAGACTCACCAACGTCCGGCAACGGGCACCCGAGCGTCGCGGTCACAGACGGCATTGGACAGGATTCGTCGTCCCCAGGAGCGCCGCCTCGTGACGTACACGCCCACGCTTGCGCCAGAGCCGACTCGCAGACGAGCCCACTCGTGCTGGCGTGGAGCACCTCAGCGCGGATCCGGGCCGACTGGAGGCCGCCGCACGCCAACTGTTGGCTGGCCTGTTCCGTCTCGCTGAGCACTCTGCCGCGCGGCCCGACGCCGGGGCCGCGACCCTCGGTCGACGAGCTGAAGCCCCAGCCGCTCCTGCGGGGGAAGCAGATCTGATTCCGACTCAGCGGCAGCGCCTCCGAGGAGGGGCAATGCCGACGCACCGCAAGGGCTGTCGTTTCAGCCCATCTCGCCTATTTCGTAAGCCAGTTCGATCACTCTCGGGCTGTCTTGACGTGCGGTCGCGCGGCCTAGACTCAAGGTCGTTTGCCCGGCGTTGGCCGCCCGTAATCAAGGGGCGCCTGCCGCGCGCCCTAGCTTTGAGGGCCGCCGGGTGCGCGACCGATTCCATCGAATGAAGAAGGGAGTTCTCGTGCCCGAGAAGGTCACCAAGGACAAGGCGCTGTGCTACGTCGTGCGTGACGGGAAGCTGCTGGTCTTCCGGCACACCAACTACAGCTACGAGGAGGTGGGCATCCAGGTCCCAGCCGGCAGCATCCGCGAGGGCGAGACGCCGGAGGCGGCGGCGCTGCGCGAGGCCCGCGAGGAGACGGGCCTGAGGGACTTCAAGATCGTGCGGAAGCTCGGAGAGACCGAGTACGACATCAGCCCCTACCGGTTCGAGCTCCAGCAGCGGCACGTCTTCCACATGGAGCTGACTGAGCCCACCCCGGAGCGCTGGATGAGCCAGGAGGACCACGACGGGGAGCAGGAGCCCACGCACTTCGAGTGCTTCTGGATCCCGCTGGAGGCCGCCCACATCCTGCAGTCCGGCCAGGGCGCCCTGCTGGGACGCCTGTTCGACTGATCCCCCTACCGGTCTCGGCCACCTCGGGAGGCAGCCGATGCACCGCACCACCGAACAGCACGACCCGATAGCCCAGCTGTACAGCGGCCTGGACACCCAGGATACGGACAGCGCCGTATCGGTGATCTTGAAGTTACGCGGTGAGACCTGCGACATCGACTGCCTTTACTGCTACGAGAAACGCAAGGAGGCCCCGGGCGGAGCACGGATCGACGCCAGCCAAGTGCGCCGGCTCGCCGAGCTCTTCCAGGGGCGTCCGCTCGCCGTCGAACTCCACGGAGGCGAACCGCTGACCGCTGGCCGCGACCACGTCGCCGACGTCCTGAGCGAACTCGCCGCCCAGCCCACTGTGGTCCGCGTGTCCATCCAGACCAACGGCCTGCAGCTGGACGAAGAGTGGCTGGACCTCTTCGACGCCCTGTACCTGGGCCTGCAGATCGGCATCTCTCTGGACGGGGACGCGGCTGGCAACGCCTGGCGCGTCGGCTACGACGGTCAGCCGGTTTACCCGCGCGTCGCCGCTGCCCTACGGCTGCTGGCCGCACGCGGCCGGAGGACGGGTGTGATCGCCGCGGTCACCCCGCCCGTGCTCGGCCGCGCCGCGGCTGTTCTGGACCACCTCGCGGGCTTTGAGGCGGTCAACGCCGTCAGCTTCGTGCCCTGCTTCGATGCCTCCGTCCAGCGTTCGACGACCGCTCAGGGGCGGCGCCTCCCTGCGAGCCGACTGCTGCAGGAAGCTGCGGTCCGCGGTTCCGATGGGCCCGCGTGGGCGATCAGCCCGGCCGAGTACGCCGAGTTCGTGCTCGCCGCGGCCGTGTGCTGGATCGGCGCCGGGTATTTCGCCCGGCTGAAACTGGAACCGGCCGTGTCCACCATCCGGCGGCTGCGCGGGCTGGACAGCGGCTTCTGCCACTTCTCCAGCATGAAGTGCGATCACGTTTTCACGCTCTACCCGGACGGACGACTCGGCAGTTGTGACGAACTGCCCTGGCCGGAGGCTCAACTCGGACGCCTGGACCGGATTCCCGACGAGGCCGTGGTCGTCGCCGCTCAGCGGCGGCTTCCGCTGCTCAACAGGAGCAAGGCCCTGATGGACCGATGCACGACGTGCTCGTACCGGTCCGCGTGTGGCGGCGGCTGTGTGGCCACCCGATGGCGCCAGGACCAGGCCGGGGACCAGGACGCCTACTGCGACTACCGGATGCGCCCATGCAGAAGACGACGTGCAAACCGGGCTCGAATGGGTGGAGCTGGAGAAGGTCCCCGGCCTCAACCTGCTGCCCCAGGGCCTGCGGGGTCCGATCGCCGACCTCTCCCACGGCGAGCCTCCCACCCGCTACCTCGGCGACATCACCTGATGGTCCTACACGGGCGACTCCCGGGATGATGAGGACCGCGGCGAAGCCGCAGCCTGAGCACCGTCTGGTACCTGCGCACCCACAGGTAGCCGCTGGATAGGGTCGGGTTACTCCCGGCTTGAAAGGTAGTGGCATGACCGACATCGTGATTGCGCAGACGACCATCGACGACGAGGACCAGGCGAAGGCGCTGGCTCGGGGCGCGGTTGAGAGCAAGCTGGCAGCGGGCGCTCACATCGACGCGCCGTTCACCGCCGTCTACTGGTGGAAAAGTGAGATCGAGACGGCGCGGGAGTGGCGGATCTCGTACATGACGACCGCGGGCCGACTTCCGGAGCTGGAGGCGTGGGTGGCCGAAAAGCACTCGTACGAGGTGCCGCAGTGGGTCACTCTTCCGGTGACAGGCGGATCGGCCGCTTACCTGTCCTGGGTCGTTGACGAGACGACCAAGCGCTGACGCGCTGCGCGACGCGTTCGCGTCCTGAGCAAGCTCCGCGTTGGGTTTGGCGCGAGCCTCAGGACGCGAACTGCCTTAGGTGATCGGCAAGTTCTCGCTCATTGTCTGGAAGCCAGCTCGCGATGGTTCGGGCGCGCTCCTTGCCCATCGTATTGGGCTTGGCCTGACTCGCAGCCGCAAACTGACGTGTTACGTAAACTCCTTGTTCGACATCTCCGCCGCGTAGCAGCGCGGAAGCGAGGTCGCCGAGGACTACAACACCTCCATCCGATAGGCCGTCCCCAAGGCGTTCGACGGCGGTTTCGGCCGTGGCAGTCAGCTCGGATCGCCCTAGCTGTCCGTACACGGAGAGTGCCAGTGAGTCCATGCGGTATGGGGTCACGAATCGGACCCACGCCTGCTCGCTTGTGTGATCCGCAAAGTCGTAGGCGAAACGTGCTCGTTCCAATGCACGCAGTGCCTCTGTGTCGTCGCCGAGCGACGCAGCCTCCTCGGCCTGCCTGCCGAGCACCCAGGCAGCGGCGGTGGCGTTGCCGTGACCTCGAACATCCTGGGCCGCCTGGGAAAGAAGCCTCAGTTTCTCCTTAGGCGTCGGAGCTCCGTAGCTGGCGTAGGTCAGGGCCAGGGCTCTTAGCGGAGGGTGCCCGGCGGCCGATGCACACTCCGACGTGACCTGGTAGTAGGCATCAGCCTTGTTGATCTCCCCTAGGTCCCAGGCCACCCAACCGGCCAGGGCTGCGGTTTCTCCGGCGGCGATAGTGAGAGCCCGCTCGTGCTCGCCGGCACGGGGCAAAGCTGCCGTGATCGCGTCAAGGTGAGACTCGACCGTGCGCTGCAAACGGCGTGCACTGAGGCTGAGTTCTTGGATGTGTAACTCAGCAGCTCGATCGACGAGCGCGGCTGCGGAAGGCGCATCGGTCTTGGAACCTTTACTGAGGGCTAGGGCCAGCCGACCCCAGGGCTCGGCAGCCGTGCTCACGCCGATGGCAGCGCCCCCCAGCAACGTGCGGCGCTTCACGTCCTCCTGGTCCTCCAGTTCACGGGCTTGTCCCTTTCTCCTCCTGGCGCGAGCGGCCTTGGCCTCCCGCCTCAAGTCTTCAAATGAGACGCCGCAGGCCGCCGCGATCTGTTCAAGCGTGTGGTTGGTCGGGACGTTCTCGAACTGCTCGTAGCGGCTGATCTCTCGACGGGTCATGGTGTCCCGGCCGGAGACAGCGTTAATGGCGGCTGCTTGCTGCTCTTGTGTCCGGCCTGCGTCCTTCCGGAGCCGGAGGAGCAGTTCGGCGAACGGATCTGCCATGAGTGTGACCTCTGTCCGGGGGCGGAATCCAATCATGGCCTCAATTCCCCCTCCAGTTTCCCCCCTTGACAGATATTTCCCCCTCGGATTTCCCCTGGTCCGGGGCCCGGACACGCGATGCGATGGACCCATGAAGACGTTCCGCAGGGCGGCGCCGCCCCCGCTCACGAGGAGGACTATCCCGGCGGCCGGCGCTTGGCTGAGGAGAGACCGACTCTGCAATGCGGCCAAGCTGTCGCGGCGAGGCTCTCTCCTTCTTGTCGGAGAGACCGCTGACGTTCTTCCCGAGGACACTCACGGTCTGGTCGGTTTCGTGCGTCCCATGGAGGACGTGCAGGGGATCACCACGCTAAGGCGCCCGTTGAATTGGACGCCGACAACGAGCGCACGCTCGGGCTGGCTCACCACAGCCTCGCCCAGCGCCGAGCTACGGGGCGGCTGTGATGCAGCGGAACCCGCTGTCGTTATCCTTCATCGTGGAGTTGGCGGCGTTCTCAAGCGCCGGCGCGGCCCGCTCGAACGGGCTGGTCAGCGCCAGGGGGAGCAAGTCGTCTACGGACACAGGGTTTCCATCAAGAGTTGCCATGCCACCCACCATGTCAGGGTCGCCTATTCCTCCGGCACCTCAATCGTTATTACTGACGAGTCAACTTCATCGAAACTTCCTTCCCTTTTCGATGCGGCACGCTGTTCGCTTGTCACCGTGCGAACACGCTGGGTGATTGACGGGACGAGGCGTGCCACGCGGCGCAGTGACGCCGCAGGTCGCACACTCCCCCACACCGCCCACCCGGGAGGCCCTCGATGAGCCCCGCTACAGCTGTCGCGCCGGCTGCCACGAACGCGCCGCCGCGGACGCCGCGTGCCTTCGACTTGGCCTTCACCTCTGACCCAGCCCTTGTCAGCCAGGCACGCCTGATCACCCGCGCGTTCCTGGGCCTGTGGAAGGTAACCGGTGAACTGGCCGAGAACATCGTGCTAGCGGTCTCCGAGCTGGTGGCCAACGCCGTCGAGCACGGGACCGGAGACGTGAGACTTCGGCTCCAGTACCCCGACAGTGAAGTGCGGATCGAGGTAACTGACGACAACCCAACGCCCGCCGTACTGCGCCCCGCCGACGACGAGGACGTGTCGGGCCGCGGCCTGTTCCTCATCGCGGTCCTCGCACGGAAGTGGGGCGTCAGCGAAGACGGCGTGACGACGTGGTGCGTCTTCCGCGTCCCTGCGACGAGGTCGTGATGGCCCCAGTCGCACCTGAAGCCGCCGTAGCGCTGAGCCAGCGAAGGTCCACCCACGACGTGAATCCACTACCTGCATCTTTTTCCATGTTCTCAGCAGTGCCGCTTGAGGGTCGGAACAGAACGCCTCAGCCTCAACCGCGTTCTCCCGTTGAGTTCTTTGGCCTCCCGAGCGGCCCAGACAGCGGGACGTCCCAGGACGTCCCGACCGAGTCCTGTGCGGCGGTACCGGCGTCTCCGAGCTCCCTGAACGATGCCCATGTAGCTCGCCGCGCCGTGTCCTCCTTGAACGAACCGCCCTTGTCGGCGAGTGGCGGCTCGAAATGCCTCGGCGGCTCTTCTTGTGGGGCCGCCGAGGCGGCACCCGAGTCGCCAACTTCTGCTCTCACTAATGGAGTTGCCCTTATGCCTCACACCACGACCCCGGCCCACCTGGTCGACGGTCGGCGAGCGGACGGTGTGTCCTGGCCGGAGGGCTCCGTCAGAGAGCTGGGCCGTGGCCTGAGGACCGTTTTGTCGACCCTCGCGCCCGGCCCATCGCCGCTCACAGCACAGGAGGCCCTTCCTCACGAAGTGACCAGACTGGTCTTCGCCGAGACTGCCGCCGTCAGCGATGACCCGGACGAGCGAAACGTGCAACTGCTGCTCATGCGCGGTTACTTGATGCGACTACTCGGAGCAGTCGTACCCGTTGATACGAACAAGCCTCTTCTAGAGAACGATCGGCTGGTCGCACGCGTGCGTGCCCTACTCGACGAGGAGATTCCCGGCGACGCCGTACGTGCGGCGTTCCTGCACCGGCGGATGTCCGAGGTCGGGCGGGAGTTGCTCGCCGTCCACCCTGCTGTCCACGCCTCTGGCGACGTGGTCGACGGCTGGGGCAGGACTGTGTGCACCAGGTTCGATTCGACGCGTATCCGCGAAGCCATTCGTGCGGCGAAGTCCTGGGAGCAGGCGGGGGTGTACCCGCATCCGCACACCCTCGCGGCTGTCACACAAGCACTCAGTGGCTACGTCACGACGCTCGTCCCCTACGTCTCGATCCACTTGGAATCACTCTCCGCCGGGAGTCGAGGATGGTCCGCATGCCGTGAGGCGATCGAGCGCTCGCAGGAGGCCCGCGACGTGGCTCCGGGCGAGGGGCGCATGGCGGCAAGGGAGCACGCATTTCGTCTCGCGGTCCACGCCGAGGTTCTGCTGCGCTACGCCGAACAGGACTGTGAGCGGGACGGTGAGTGACGTGACCGGGTCCTATCGTGCGGCGCACCCTGAGCGGATTCACGGTGCTCCGGCCACGCCGCAGAATTCGGGCCTACCCCGGAGAGACGAGCCGGTGCCAGGGCGCGTTCGACGTGGCTGGCGGCAGGCTCGCGCGCACTGGGGCGCCGTCCTCCTCGCTGCCGCTATCAGCGTGCCCACCGTTTGCGTCCTCGCCGAACTCGCCCTTCAACTCTGCGGCGGTTCGTAGCTCGCGCCCCCAAGGAGCCGACCAGCGAAGTGGGCCGGCCCCGATATGACGACGACTGTGCCACAACACCGAAGGAGTAGGACCATGCCGGCCCCGGACGAGACGATCTCGCCGCCGCTTTCCCCTCAGGAGCGGGAGGCGCTGCTGGGCATCTCTCAGGGAAGGACGACCGCAGAGACAGCCTGCGACATGGGAGTGTCTGACAGCACGGTCAAGACCTACATCCTCCGGATCGGCGGCAAACTCGGAACCTCGGAGCGGGCGGGCATGGTGGACCTCGCCTATCGTCACGGGTACTTGGACGTCCCCAGGCCCGTCGACTGCCTCGTCGAGCTGCCGGAGGAGCAGCACACAGTCCTGGCAGGACTCGCCGGAGGAAGGACCGTCGAGGAGATCGCGGCGAGCGCGAAGCGTCCGCTGGGCGACGTACGCAACGCTCGTAGCCTGCTGCGAGCGCTGGGGGCTTCCTCGGCCGCGCACGCGGTCACGCGAGGGTGGCAGCTCCGTCTCCTGAGCTCCGCGACCGACCGTGAGAGCAACGTAGATGTCGTCGCCATGGCAGGACAGGCATGAACGCCCGCGTCGAGGCCGGCAGTCTGCGACCGGGCAGCGGCCACGTTCACGAGCACGCGGGGGACATGCTCACCTGCGATCGGCGGCAGGACTTCGTGCCCCATGTGATCCGTACACACCGGGGTGGTCGCTGGCGCAGGGTGGACCGGAGTAAGAACGCCGGCGAGTGGGCGAAGTTCGTCCATCGCTCCGAGATGCTCGTCTTCGACGTCGACGACGGTGGGGAGGGCGGCCCCGGCATCGTCACGGGAGTGATCCCGTCCAAAGAAGACGCCACGACGCGCCTGGCCGCGCTCGCTCCGGTACCAGGGGCCGCCATTGCCGAGATCGGCACTGATTGCGGCTGGACGGCAGCCTTGCTGGACCACCTTCTCCAGGACGGACAGGTGGTGACGGTCGCGGACACAGAACGTCTCGCCGAGATCGCCCGGCAGCGCCTACGCCCCTACCCGCGGGTTCGGGTCGTCAGCGGATCGCTGGCCAGGGTCGTGGGACCGGCGGGTTCGTTCCACGGGCTCCTGTCCCATCGTGCGGTACGGCGTGTGCCGTGGGAGTGGGTCACCCGGGTCCGTCCGGGTGGCCGGCTGTGCCTGCCCGTCCGTACCGCGCTGGGCGGATCCAGCACGCTGCTCGTGCTGACCGTGGCGCGGGACGGGGTGTCGGCCAGTGGACGTTTCCACGCCGGACCGGCTCCGCAGACGGCGTGGCTGCGCGAGCACCGGCCTGGTGAGGGCTCCTCCGTGGAGTCCCAGGGCAGCCTGAGGTCGTCCGAAGTTCTGGACGCAAGGGGGGCGCACGTACGGTCAGCGGCCCGGTTGTTCGCCGGGCTGCTTCGCCCTGACCTGCGGATGCAGGTGGTGCGCGGCGTTGCGCAGCTCGAAGGGGACGTTGCCGACCGCCTGCGTATTCATGACCACCAGGCGTCTCGAGCAGTGGTCTTCCTCCACTCCCCCCGGATCTACGAGTGGGGCCCGCGTGATCTCGGCTCCGATCTGTTCGACGCACTCGGTCAGTGGCAAGCGGCTGGAGAACCAGAGGTGGAGCAGCTGGGTGTGACAATCACGGAAACCGAACACACGTTGTGGCTCGGCGCACCGGACGGCCCGTCGTGGCGTCTGCCCGAACTCCGCACGATCACCCGCGGGGTGGAGCGAGATGCGACCTGACCACCCGATGCTCCTCCACCCCTCCGGCGCGGTCGCCGAGTTGCAGTCGCGGCCGTCGAGCGCCCGGATGCAGAACTACCTGCTCGGGGGGCGGGACAACTACATCGTCGACCGTGACGGGGCCCTTCGGGCGGCCGACCGGATGCCGTTCCTGGAGAGCGCCGTCCGCCACGAGCGCCTATATGTCCTTCTGATGGTGCAGGCCCTGGCAATCGCGGGCATCCGGCAGCTGGTCGACTTCGGCTGCGGTCTGCCCCACGACCCCACGCCGGTGGATGTCCTGACCCGCATTCATCCCGACGCCCGCGCCGTCTGCATTGACAACGACGTGCTGGTGCACGCCTACGCCGACGAGATGATGACGGCAAAGGCGCCCGCCATCGTCAAGAGCCTATGCGCCGACGTGCGCGACCCCGAGTCGGTCCTCGCTTCCAGAGAAATCCTGGAGACGATCAACTGGCGAGAACCGGTCATCCTTCTCCTCGGTAGCGTGCTCCATCACATTGAGGACACCACAGCGCAGCCCCTCACCGTCCTCGTCGACCAGTACAAACACGTCGCCGCCACCGGCAGCGCTCTCGTCATAACGCACGCCACCGCCGACCTCTCTGGCAAACCCGTACGCAGATTCGCCAAGACCATGACGGCAGCCGGCTGCCCCGTCCACCTGCGGACGAAGGAACAGATCGCCCAGCTGTTCGACGGCTGGCAACTAACCTCCCCGGGCCTAGCCGCACCACAGACACTGGCACTCGAACATCCGGTCCTGCCCCAGGCCGCCTCGTACGCCGGCACGGCTCGAAAGGAGTCCGCGTATGGCCGAGCTGTCTGATCAGCAGACCGGCGTGATCAAGCCGGTGACCAGCCAACTCCCAGCGCTGTCCCGGCTAGACTCCGTGGCGTCCGGAAACGGGCACCCGGGCGTCGCGGTCACTGACGCTGGACGTCACGTCTGCACCCCGGAGATCCGCATGCCCAACCACCTCGTGTTCCCTCACCTTCCCGTAAACCCCTTCGTGGGGCCGTTGGCCGACGCCACGCCCCGGTGCCCGAACGCGACAGGGCACCGGCCGCAGCCCCATCTGGCAGGCCGGCCGTGAACGGGCAGACAGCCTCGCATCGCGGCGGGGACGACGCGGCGCAGAGCGAGTTCGTACACGCCGCGCTGCTCCACAGCTTCGGGGCGCGGGCAACCTCGGTGATGCGTGTGCGTGCTGGGACGGACACCGTCAACCACCGCGCCATACTCGACGACGAGCGGCAGGTCTTCGTTAAAATCATGCGCCCCGGGCAGGCCGAGGCAGAGGTACGTGCAGCGACGCATCTGGCCTGCTTCACCCGCAGCGGGGGCCTGCCGGTGCCGCGGTTCTGGCTCGGCCGCGACAGCATGCCCTTCGCCCGGCACGGCGGCCGTCTCATCACAGTGCAGGACTACATCGACGGCATCCCGGCCTCCTCCCAGCCCCTGACGATCGCCCTGGCCGAGGAGATCGGGTCCGTCATCGGGCGTCTTCACCGCCAGCTGGCCGCCTACCCCGGCGCCCTGCCGGTCCTGTCCGCCCGCTGGTGGACCGACGCGGGCCAACAGCGCTTCGACAACGACTACCAGCGGCTTCGCGACGTACTCGCCGACCACGAGGGCACGGCAACCGCAGCGCATGCGCAGATGCTGGAAGAGCGGCGGCAGGATCTGCTCGCCCACGCCGATTCTCTGCGGAAGGGATTCCCGGCCGATCCGGTGCGCCAGCCGTTGCACGCCGATCTGACCACACCCAACGTGCTGTTGAGCCCTGCCGGGCGAGTGGCCGCGGTCATCGACTTCTACGCGCGCACGGGGCCGGCGGCGTGGGAGGTGGGCCGGATCGCCCTCGACCCGCGGACCGTGGCGAGCGAGAGCGACTGGGTGCCCGTCGCCCTCGCGATGATCACCGCTTACCGGGAGGAGAACCCGTACCTGCCCCGAGAGGACCTGGTCGCATGCATCCGCATGGCTCTGCTCCACGCGCTGCACTCGCTGTTCGGGCTGTACGAGCACTACGTCGAGCCCAGCACCTACGACGTCGGGGACGTACTGCGCTACTGGGAGCAACGGCACGTCATGACCCGCCGTGTCCTCCCCCAGCTCGGCCTCCTGGAAGACGAAATCCGAGCCGCGGCAGGCGCGCGATGAAGCCCGGCGGACACGATCACGCCAACAGCGAGTCCGGCGTTCGGCACAGCACGGGGCACGGGAACGCCGCCGCCCCCCTGGGACTCTCGGCTGGCTCACGCCACCGCGAACCCGTCGACGTCCATCTCATCCTGCGGCGTAGCGACGGGGTGCTGCTGAGCCGGCGGGCGGGCGACACCTACGCCTCGGGCCTGCTGCACATGCCCTCCGGGCACCTCGACGGCGACTTCGAGGACGTGGTCACCGGAGTGGTCCGGGAAGCCGAGGAGGAGCTGGGCATCATCATCCGACCGGCCGATGTCCGTGTCGCGCTGGTGATGCAGCACCGCAGCCCCCAGGGCCATAACCGCACCGGCTGGTTCTTCGAGGTCACCCGGTGGATCGGCGTCCCACGCATCGCCGAACCGGACCGCTGCTCACAGCTGGACTGGTTTTCCCTCCGTGACCTGCCCGACGACATGGTGGCGTACTGCCGGGCCGGCCTGGAGGCGTACCGGGACGGGCACACATTCGCCCTGCATCTCCAGGAACCCGACGACTCGATCGCCTACGCCCCGAACGGGCCAAACCGCCTGACCCCCTTGCCCCCGCGGGCCCAGAACCCGCGCGCCGTCCTCGGTGAGCAGCTCGGCACGTTCGCCGAACAGACCATCGGCCCGCTGATGGAGGTCACGGACGCCTCCTGGGCGCGGGAAGCCTCCCGCGTGTGGCGGCTGACCGGACGCGACGGCGGGAGCTGGTTCCTGAAGGTTCACCAAGGACCCAAGTTCCACCAGCGTGAGGTGGGTGCCCTGAGAGAGTGGGCCCCGGTCCTCGGAGCCGGCCGCGCCCCACAGCTCGTCGCCGCCGACCCGGAACAGCTCGCCGTGATCGTCAGTGCGCTTCCCGGCCGCATCCTCCACGGCACCGACCTGAGCATGGACGCCTGGCAGTCGGTCTACCGCCAGCTCGGGCAGCTCTTGCGGGCACTTCACCTCGGCGAGCCGCCGATGATGGCGCAGGCCCTGGGCGGGCTGGCCAAGCTGGAGCGGCACCTGGCGGCAGCCGACGGACTCCTTGAGCCTGGAGAGGAGACGCTGGTGCGGTCCCTCGCCCTGCAGCTGCCCCAGGTACCCCCCGTCCCCCATGGCCGTCGCCACGGTGATGTCCAGAAGCGCAACCTGCTACTCGACGACCACGGGAACCTGGCCCTCATCGACTGGGAACGCGCGGAAATCGGGCCCCTCGTCAGCGACTTCGTCCGCATCGCCGACACCTGGACTGACGCGCCCGAACTCAAAGCCGCCCTGTTCGACGGGTACGGCCGCACGCTTTCCCAGGATGAGGTCCAAGCACTCAAGGGTCTGTCGGCCCTCGACGCGGTCAGCGGCATCCAGTACGGCGCCGCGCACGGCGACCCCGAACTCGTCGAGCGCGGGCAGCGCACCCTGCACCGGCTCCGGAAGGAGGCAGCATGACGACATCCGGCAACACGGCATCGGAGCGGGTGAATGAGGATGCCTGGCGTGAGTACGGGCGCAGGCAGCTCGACCGCGGCTACCAGCCCCCGGAAGTCACCAAGATCGACTGGGGGTTCTGGGGCACCGGCCCCGGCACCAGCATCCTCGGCGACATCGCCGGTTACCGCGTACTGGACCTCGGCTCCGGAGCCGGAGTCCACGCCGCCCATCTCAATCGCGACCACGCGGCCTTCGTCGACGCCATCGACATCTCCCCCACCCAGCAGCAGCGCGCCCTGGCCCGGTTCGGGCCCCTGGCAGGCGGGCGATTCCTGACCGGTGACGTCGTCGCGCACTTACGCGAGAGCGAACCCTACGACCTCGTCTACTCCGTGCACGGCCTGTCCTACATCGACCCGCACCGACTGCTACCCGCACTGCGCGATGGAATCCGGCCGTACGGACGACTGGTCTTCTCCACCCTGCACACCAACCTGAACGGCCTGGAGCCCTCCCACACCGTCACCGCCCGCCAGGAGGAAGTGCGGCTGGCGAGGACCGCCCCGATCCCGGTGCAGATGTGGATCCTCACCCCCGAAATCTGGGAGCGGCTGCTGGGCGAACACGGCTTCGCCGTCGAGTCCATCGACCTCCTGCACGCCCCGGGCTCCGACAACCCGGTCGTCTGCCAGCTCATCCAGGCCCGCCGCCTTCCACAGGCCAACGCGCCCAGGGTAGAGGCTCGGGAGCGAAGCCTTCGGCCGCCCCTCGCCCAGGCTGCCCTAGGGGTCGGCATCATCGTCACCAACCCAGACGGCCACGTGCTGATGGGACAACACCGTCTGGGCCCCTATGAGTTGCCCGGCGGCAAGGTGGACGCACGCGACGGTGTCGGCGAGTCCATCGAGACCGCCGCGATCCGTGAACTCGCCGAGGAGACCGGCCTCGTGGCACACCCCAAGGACGTCCAGGTGCTCGCCGTGCTCCTCGACGCACGGCACAACCTCAACCGCCTCACCGCCGCCGTTCTCATCCGCCGCTTCCAGGGCACCCCGACCGCCAACGAACCGAAGGTTGTCGCGCAGTGGCAGTGGCGCCGCCTGGACGATCTGCCCAGCCCGCTGTTCGTGCCCTCCGCCCAGGTCCTCACCCACTGGCGCCCCGACCTGCCCATCGACCATCCCCCCGCCCACCGCTATCCCATGCGTTTCTCCCCGTCCGCCTCGGCCGCGCACTGACCACGACGCAGAAGGAGTCCCGCCGTGACGCCGGCGCTGTTCCGATTCGGCACGTACAACCTGCTCGACCTGCAGATACCGACCACGCCCGACGAGAAGCGGCGCTACGAGCTGATCGCGGAAAACATCCGCTCCGTCGTCCAGGACCGCACGGGCGTCCTCGGCATCCAGGAACTCCTCGGCCACACCAAGGCCGAAGTCCGGCGGCTGCTGCGCCACGCCCGCCATCACGTGACCGTGTGCGTCACGTCCGGGTGGCCGGTGATGGAAACCCAACATCCCGACCGCCACACCTGCACCTTCGAACGTATCCAGGAGCTGCCCCTGGGGCGCTGAACGACAACTGGCCGCCGCAGGCCAGCATCCATCACCGCACCACCATGCAGTTGGCGCCGACGCCGGAGGCGAAAGCGCACGAAGCCCCGTAAGGAACCCTCTATGACCGATGTGACCGTGGACCCCGACGAGGCCACCCAGTTCCGCAACAAGGTCGTCGACCAACTCAAGGAGGACGGCACGATCGTGTCGCCCGAGGTCGAGGCCGCCATGCGCAAGGTGCCCCGGCACCTGGCCGTGCCCGAGGCGCCGCTCAGCGACGCATACAGCACGTACAACGCCGTGATCACGCAGGAGGACGAGCACGGCAATCACACCAGCTCGGTGTCCGCACCGCAGATCCAAGCAATGCAGCTGGAGCAAGCCGGCATCCGTCCGGGCGACAACGTGCTGGAGATCGGCACCAACGGGCCGAACGCCGCGTACCTCGCGGAGCTGGTCGGGCCCACAGGGCAGGTCACCACCGTCGACATCGACCCGGCGCCCGCCGACCGAGCCAAGCGGTTCCTCACCGAGGCCGGCTACACCAACGTCAACGTCGTGGTCGCCGACGCGGAGATCGGTGTCGCCAAGTTCGCGCCCTACGACGCGATCGTGGTAACCCTCGGCGCCTGGGACATCCCGCCCGCCTGGATCGACCAGCTCAAGGACGACGGCCGGCTCGTCGTGCCGCTGCGCATCAACGGCCTGACCCGTACGTACGGGTTCATCCGGCAGGCTGACCACCTCGTCGCCACCAGCGCCCACGTGTGCGGGTTCGTAGCGGCGCAAGGCTCCGGCTCCCACGCCCAGCAGATCATGCAGCTCCCCGGAGAGGACGGCGTCACGCTGCGCTTCGACGAGGGCCTGCCCGCCAACCCCTCTCTGCTGGACGGCGTCCTGAACAGTGCCCGCGCCGAGACGTGGACCGGGGTGACCGTCGCCAGCCAGGAGCCCATCGGCACCCTCCAGATGTACCTGTCCACGCAGGTTCCGACGTACTGCTTCATGTCCACCAACCTCGAGTTGGCCACAGGCAAGATCGGCCCCACCGGCAACAGCTGGTCCATGGTCGCTATCGACGGACCGCACTTCGCCTACACCGTCGTGCGCCGCGACACCGAGAAGAAGACCGCGGAGTACGGCGTCCACGCCTTCGGGCCCGACGCGGCCGAATTCGCTGAGCGAATCGCCGACATCCTCCGCACCTGGGGCGAAAAGCTCCGCGGCACGGACGGCCCGCGCATCGCCGTCTACCCGGCGGGCACGCCCGATGACCTGATCACCGGCGACCGGGTCATCGACAAGAAGCACAGCCGGATTTCGATCTCCTGGCCGGCCGTCTGAACCGCGGCGCCCGGCCAGGGTGTTCTGCACCATCCCATCGGACAAAGAGAGTGATCGCATGACCACTGCCACACTCAGCAACGTCACCGCGTCGACCCTGCTGCCGGTCGACGGACTCGCCGACGACGACTTCGAGCTGGACATCAAGGTCGTCATCGCCGAGAGCCCCCTCACCGTCTTCATGTGCCCCACCAGCGACGGCTGCGGCAACACCTGCGAGAACGGGGCCAGCGCCTGCCAGTCCTCCATCGAGGACGCCGCCTGACACGCGGCATCCGCCGGGGTGGCAGCCGATCATCGCTGCCGCCCCGGCACCACCCGTCCGCGCGCCCCACAACAGGAAGGGACACCGGTGGCCCACGCACTACCCCTCACGTACCAGTGGCAGCCCGGCATGCTGCTGCGCGCCTCTACGGCTTCCCGGCCGATCCCTGTACCGGACTTTGACCTGCACGGCGACGACGCCACGATCCGCGGTCGGCAGTGGCTAGAGGAGGTATGGCGCGCTCCAGTGCCGACGGCACTGTCCGCAGCCAGCCCCGTCCTGTGTCAGCGCATCGCCGAGATCCTGAACGGCACCGTCACCGACGGCCGCCGCATCAGGCGGGCCGTCCGGTCTGTTGCCGCGTACCTCCTGCGGTGGAACCACCGGCCCACCCCGTTCGGGGTATTCGCCGGCGTCGCCCCCGCTGAGCCCGCTCAAGCCGCCCACGTTCTGTGGGGTGACGGGTACCGGACTGTTCTGCGGCCCGATTCCGACTGGCTGACGGACGTCATTACCCGCCTGGAGAGCCACCCCGCTCTGTTGGCCAAGCTGACGATCGCGGCCAACAACACCGGCCGCTCCCGTGGCGGCCGGCATGTGGTGGAGGGCATGCCGGCCGACACGCGCACCTCCGGCTACGCCCCGATCGAGCTGTCAGTCCGCCTGACCCGGCCCGTGGCCGCCGTACTGGAGGCGGCCGGCGCCCCCATTCCGTACGACAGGCTCGTGCATCAATTGGCCCGCCAGTTCCCTACGGCGCGCCCAGAACAGCTCACCGGCTTGATCTCCGACCTGTTGAGCAAGAACATCCTGATCAGCAGCCTGTGGCCCCCGATGACCTCGGTCGACACCCTCGCACACATATGCGACGAGCTGGAGAAAGCCGATGCCTCCAGCATCCCCGGCCTCGCCGAATTGACCTCCCAACTCGCCTCAATCCGGGCTAACATGAACCAGCCCGGCACAGCCGCCCCCTGGACGCCCAGCGACCGGCTGACGCAGAGCATGCAGCGCGTGAGTTCCACCGGCCGCGTCCCCCTCCTCGTGGACGCCGCACTGGACTGCACCGCCCACATCCCCGAAGCCCTCCTGGCCGAAGCCGCCGAAGCCGCCCAGGTCATGCACCAGCTGTCACCCCATCCGTACGGGTATCCGCAATGGCGCGACTACCACCAGCGGTTCCTCGACCGGTACGGCAACGAGGCCCTGGTGCCCGTACTGGATTTGGTCGCGGACAGCGGCCTCGGCCTGCCCGCGGGTTTCCTGGGCTCCGAGCGCGCCCGCCCGCCATATCAGGTGACCGACCGGGACGAGAAGATCCTGCGCCTGCTCCAGGAGGCGATGCTCGACGGGAGGCGTGAGCTGGTCCTCACCCCGGCGACGATCGCCGACCTGACCGCCGACCACTCCGAACCGCTGCTGCCCCTGCCCCGGGCTGAGATCGCCGTGGAGATCCACGCCCCCACCCCTGATGCCGTGCAGTGCGGCGACTATCGGCTGCTGGTCACCGGCGCCCCCCGGCCCGGCAGCAGCATGCTCGGCCGGTTCGCACACCTGCTCCCGCCCTCCGCACAGACCGCGCTCACCGACTCCTACGCGACCGCCGGCCCCGGCGCCGTCGCGGCGCAGCTGTCGTTCACCCCTCGGCGGCGCCGCAACGAGAACATCGCCCGCACCGTGCAGGTCCTGCCCTTCACCATCCCTCTCGGCCAGCACCACGAGTCCGGCCCCCACGTGATCCCGCTCGACGACCTGGCGGTGACTGCGGATACTCGCCGGTTCTATCTGGTGCGCAGGTCGACGGGGCAGCACGTCGAGCCTCGCGTCACCCATGCGCTGGAAGCGTCCGTCCACACGCCGCCGCTCGCCCGGTTCCTGGCGGAGATCACCACCGCCCGCAGTGCCGCCTACAGAGCGTTCACCTTCGGCGTCGCCGCCACCCTTTCCTACCTGCCACGCGTGCGGTACAAGCGGACGATCCTGGCGCCTGCCCGTTGGCTGCTGTCCGCCGAGGAACTGCCCGGCCGCTCCGCCCCCATGGCCGACTGGGACAAGGCACTGGCCCGGTGGCGCGAGCGGCTCTGCGTTCCCGATCACCTTGCTCTGGTCGAGGACGGCCAACAGCTGCCCCTCGACCTCGACCAGCGCATCCACCGGGCGCTGCTACGCGCTGGCGTGAACCGCAACCGCGTTGTCGAACTACGCGAAAGCACAACTGCGCAAGACTGGGCATGGATCGGCCGCCCCCACCAGCTCTTGATCCCCCTGGCGAACTCCACCCCCGCCGGCCCACCAAGCCTGCCTGATGCCGCTGCCGCCGCCCCCGGGAAGCCCAGCCAGTCCACAGTCCTGTATGCCCGGCTGTTCGCGCACCCCCAGCGGTACGACGAGATCCTGACGGGCCACCTGCCCACTCTGCTCCGCCGGTTCGCCACCATGCCGCTCTGGTGGTTCAGTCGCCATCGCGACACAACCCGCCCCGACTCCGACCAGCACCTGGATCTGTACCTGCGCCTCCCCGAGCCGGCCGCGTTCGGTCCAGCCGCCCAGCTAGTCACCGACTGGGCAGACGCGCTCAACAGCCACCACCTCGTGTCCCGACTGGAGTTGGCCCCCCATCCGCCGCAGACCGGCCCGCACGGGCACGGCCCCGCTCTGGACGCCGCGCACCTGGTGTTCGCCGCTGACTCAGCCGCCGGCGTGGCGCAGATCCGTGCCGCCGCAGATGACCTCGCCGCCGGACAGGCCCTGACCGCTGCGAGCATGTTCGACCTGACGGTGCGGTTCACCGGCAACGCAGACCAGGCATCGAACTGGTTGACCCGCGCTCTCCCTCAAGAACACGGCCCCATACCCAGGGATCGAATCACCCTGGCCCAGGCTCTGGCTGATCCCGATCACACCGCTCTCCAAGCCCTGCCGGGCGGCCCCGATGTCATTGCCTCATGGCGGCAGCGCGCTGCCGCCCTGGCCGCCTACCGGCAGCAGCTGGCCCCCGGGCACAACTCCGACAACGTGCTGCGGTCGCTGCTCCACCAGCACTGCATCCGGGCGCTGCCAGTCGACCCTGATCACGAACGCGTCACCGGTCGGCTCGCCCGGGCCTGCGCCCTGCGACACCGGGAGCGGCAGCCATGACCACCGCAACCAGCCCGGCCTTGCTGGCGCACACCTTCGCCCGCCACCTGACCACCCCCGTCCCACCACCCGAAGACCAGCCCTGGGCGGCGCAGGATCTGGCCGTCGGCGCCGCGGGAACCGCGCTGCTCCACATCGAGCGCGCCCGTACCGGAGACGGC
The DNA here is from genome assembly GCF_019091475.1 of Streptomyces sp. GbtcB6. NCBI lineage: Bacteria > Bacillati > Actinomycetota > Actinomycetes > Kitasatosporales > Streptomycetaceae > Streptomyces > Streptomyces sp. GbtcB6. The sequence goes on from NZ_JAGXJL010000060.1 coordinate 19,982, forward strand.
ACCTGGCAGCAGGCACACCCCTGGATCAAGACCGCCGTCGCCACCCCCGTCACCGCCGCCGACACCAGCGGCCTGTACCTGGGGGCGCCCGCCGCAGCATTCATGCTCGACTGCGCCGTCACCTCGGAGGCACCCCGGTACCAGGGCGCGCTGACAACTCTCGATCACCACGTGACCCAACTCGCCCACCGTAGATGCGATGCGGCCCAGACACGTATGCGCCACGGGCGTCCAGCCACCTTCCACGAGTACGACATCTTCTACGGGCTCACCGGCATCGGCGCGTACCTGCTGCGCCGGTCCCCGTCCGGCACAGCGATGGCACGCGTCCTGGCCTACCTTGTACGACTCACCCGACCCATCCGGCACGGCGACCAGGGCGTGCTGCCCGGCTGGTGGGTCGATCATCAACCCGACCTCACCCCGTCCACCGTCCCCGCCGGCCACGCCAACTTCGGCGCCGCCCACGGCATCACCGGCCCGCTGCTGCTCCTTGCCCGCGCCCTGCGCCAAGACGTGAGGGTCGACGGACAGGAGGACGCCATCGACACCATCCTTGACTGGCTCGATACGTGGCGGCAGGACGGCCCCGCCGGCCCCTGGTGGCCTGAACACCTCCGCCTCGGTGAACTCCGTACCGGCCGTCCCACCCAACGCGGCCCGGCACGGCCCAGCTGGTGCTACGGCACCCCCGGCATCGCCCGCGCCGGACAGCTCGCCGCTCTCACCCGCAGCGACCCGGCTCGCCAGCACCTGTACGAGGACGCCATGGTCCGCTGTCTGACCGATCCCGATCAGCTATCCAAGATCACAGACGCCAGCCTCTGCCACGGCTGGTCGGGCGTCTACCAAACCACCTTCCGCGCAGCCCACGACGCCGCCACCCCAGCCCTGCGCGCCAGCCTGCCCGACTTGGTCGCCGCCCTAACCCAGCACGCCCACCCGTGCCGTGCCCCGGGCCTCCTGCAAGGCGACGCGGGCAGCGCCCTCGCCCTGACCACCGCAGCCCACGACGCCGCGCCGACCTCGGGATGGGACGCATGCCTACTGATCGACTGATCCAGCCCGTCCGTCTGGAAGCGACCCTGCACGCCGTGCTGGCCGTCCTGGCCGGCACCACCACGGACACCGCTGCAGCCCGCGCCGGACTTGAGCCCGCTGACCTGCACGCCGCCGTCGCCGTCTACCAGCAGGCCGGGCAACAGGCCCTCGCCCAGCAGGCGGGATCCCCGGCATGGCGTCAGCTGTACATCCAATTCACCGCCTGGGACGAGGCCGAGCAGACCGCCGCCGACCGCATCGCCCCCGTCCTGGGCCTGGCCCAACAGGATGGTCTGATCACCGGGTGGTGGTTCATCCGAAAGCACCCCTGCTGGCGGATGCGGCTGCTTCCTGCCATCGGGACGCAGCTCCCCCAGGCTTTGGCCGACATGCTCGACGAACTCACGGCAGCCGGGCGAGTCCACCGCTGGTGGCCTGGCATCTACGAGCCCGAAACCGCAGCGTTCGGCGGCGAGAGCAGCATGAGCATCGCCCACACGCTGTTCCACGCTGACAGCCACGCCATTCTCACTACAGACCATGGCGAGTTGGGCCGCCGGGAGTTGTCACTGCTGCTGTGCGCCACCCTGATGCGCACGGCTGGACTGGAGTGGTACGAGCAAGGAGACGTCTGGCATCGCGTCGCCCGGGAACGGCCTCTGCCCTCAGACGTGCCGACGGCCAAAGTCCATGCAATGGCCGACAGCATCCGACAGTTGCTCATCGCCGATACCAGCCCTTCTGGCCCCATGCTCCAGTCGGACCGCACCCTCAAGTCCGCCGCGGACTGGGTGAGCGCGTTTCGTCAGGCCGGAAGAGACCTCGGCACAGCCGCCCGGGGCGGGGCCCTCGACCGGGGCCTGCGCGAGGTCATCTCCTACCACGTGATCTTCCACTGGAACCGGATCGGCCTGCCCGCCCGTACCCAGAGCGTTCTCGCTCACGCGGCACATACCGCGATCCTGCGTCCGGTTGACGCCGCGGAGAGGCCGATGCCGTGATCGCACCGCTCCAGCACCCACAGGCAGGGCTCCGTCGGCTCTCCAGGCGATTCCCTCTGGTCAGCCGGCCCCACCTCGTCTACCCCAGTTTCGCCGCCAGGATCGACGAAGTCCGCTCCTGCGGGGAGAAATCGGTGCAGGACGGGCCGCTCCGCGACCGGATCAACCGTGCGTGCGCCACTTGGAACCTGTCCGCGCTGATCGCCTCCGACTGCGGGTTGACCGAGCTGGCGACCGACCTCTGTCTGCGTCAGCTTCGTCTCTTCCAGACGGCATGGCCCGTCTCCGGGGACACTGCCATCGCCAGCCTCCAGCCCATCGTCAACCTCGTACGGCTGACCGCCCGAACTGGAAACCCGCAGGCCGCCTATCAGCAGCTCATGAGCGTGCACCGCGCCGCACACGACGGCGGCACCGTGACCGTCCACGGACAGGCCATCGACCTCACGAGCATCACCACCAAGGCCACCCTGGAGCGCATCCAGCCTTGGCTCAACGACCTCTTGCTCGACGACGGAACCCGGCTCCTGGTCGCCACAGACCAATGGCAAGAGGCAGCAGAGCACGCGACCGCCTACGACCAGGAACCCGAGCGACTGTACGGCAGCAGGCAAGCACGCGTCGTGGCGAGTCTGCTCGCGGACGCTCTGGACACGGCCAACGCCCTTATCGGCAAGGCCACGATCACCGAGCCGTGGGAGGAAGCCGTCGCGCAGATCCTCCGCCACTACGCCGACCGCCTTGCGGGCCGCGCCACAGCAAAAGGGTTCGCCGCCGCGGCACTCGCCGTGCGCGATGCGCTGGAGCCGGCCCCGCCGCACCTGCGAATGTTCCGGGTGAGGCTGGTCCTGGCTGTGATCGACCTGGTTCCGGAAGGCTGCGAAGCCCTCGTACGCCCCCTGTACGACGCGATCGTCAGCGACACCACTCAGGCGTGCGACGCGTACGCCGCGCACGCAATCCTCCGGAACCCGGTCCTACCGGCCAGCGAACGGTCATGCCGGGAACTGGAAGCCATCGTCTACGACGGCGGCCTCGGCCGGGGCACCCTGCAAGCATCGGTGCTGTCCACGATGATGCGGGCTGTCAGCACGGCTGGCGAAAGCCTCGTTCAGTGCCTCACCGAGGAAGGAGGGGTATCGCCGGATGCGAGACGGCCACACGTCAGTTGATGCAGGGACCGCCGGCGCTTGGGGGCATGGGGTGCCTGCCGCCCTCGCCCAACACGCAATGCCGGCCAGCGACCACGCCGGAACCCTTCAGCAAAAAGGAGGCTGTGGCACCGCCCGCCCTGCCAAGTCTCCTGCAGGGACAAGGAAAGCATCGCTGCGCCTCCCCGCCATTTCATCCCGATAGCCCCTACCTCACGCGAATGGAGACCTCCGTGCCGCCCGTCACTGATCCCGCCGCATGGCGCGACGATCTCGTGAGCCGCCTCGTTGACACCGGCCACCTGCGCACCCCAGAGGTCATCGCCGCGTTCCGGGACACCGAGCGCCACCGGTTCCTCCCCGGTGTCGACCTTCAAAGTGCCTCCGTCGACGACGCCGTGGCGATCAAGCACGACGCGACGGGCACGATGCTTTCTTGTATCTCGGCCCCCTCCGTCGTCGCCACCCAGCTCGAACAACTGGGCGCCCAGCCCGGGCACAAGATCCTCGAAGCCGGGGCCGGCACCGGCTACAACGCCCAGCTGCTGTCCAAACTCGTCGCTTCGGACGGCCATGTGTGGACCGTGGATGTCGACCAGGACCTCGTCGACGGTGCACGGAAGAACCTCGCGCAGGCCGGGGCCGCCAACGTGGCCGTCGTGCTGGGCGACGGCGCCGCGGGTCTGCCCGAGCACGCGCCCTTCGATCGCATCCAGTTCACGGTCGGCGCCGGCGACATCCCGGTGCGGATTCTCGACCAGGTCGCCCCCGGTGGACGCCTGGTCATCCCGATGCGGATTCGCGGCAGCATCTCCCGAAGTTTCGCGTTCGAACGCGACGGCCAGACCTGGAGGACGGTCTCAACGGAGATGATGACGTTCGTCCCCCTGCGCAAGGGCATCTGCGACGACGTCCGCACCATGGTCGACATGGCGGGCGAGGGAGACGTGCGCCTGGAGACCTACAGCGAGCAGATCGTCGACCGCGAGGCGATCCGCACCGTCCTGGACCAGCCCCCGGCCGAGATCTACACCAGCGTGAAGTTCCGCAAGGGCGACCCCTACCAATGGCTCTACCTGTACCTGGCATACGTGTTGCCTAACGGCCTGTCCCGGATGCCGGGGTCCCGCTCCGGCCTCGTCCCGAACTTCGGCTGGGGCTCGATGACCGCACTCGACGGTGACACCTTGGCCTACCTCACGAAACAGGAAGACGATGACGAGCACGGCCATTTCTGGCAGATCGGCGTCATCGGCCACGGCCCGCGCGCCGCCGAACTCGCCGGCCAAGTCGCCGCCGAAATCGGAGAGTGGGACAAAAACTGGGGCAACAACGCTCCCGAACCCAGCTTCCGCATGGCCGTCGGTAGCGCCCGCGACCGACTCACAGCCTCCGAGTCACGTTTCGTCATGGACAAGCCCTGCAGCCGCCTCGTCGTCGACTGGCCGCACAGGAGTTGAGCCGACGATGCCATCACAGCAAAGGAGAGGATTTCAGCCCGGTTGACCACCTGCACCGAGCGTGCACGGTTCTGGTATTTCCCGTTCTGCCTGTCAACTCCCGTGTGCTCCATCCATATTTCACAGGTTTCTGACCTGAGACCGTCGATTACTTCCCTGGTTTACCTGTAAAATCAATGAAGGCCGGAAACGGCCACCCGGGCGTCGCGGACATGACGCGAGACGACAAGTCTGCGCCCCCGGAGGACATCGTGCCCGCCCTGTTTCCCGCCTTAGCCGGTATGACGGCCCATCTCGGCCGCGCCCGGACCAATGCGGTTGCGAGCTGCGCAGGAGTGCCATCCGTCCGACGCGCCCACGTCTCAAATCCCGCGGCCCCGTCGGCCATTGCCGCCAGCGCGATTGGCAGCACGGGGCCCCCAGGACGCACGCACTCGCCAGAAACCCAATTCCGTGAGCATCGCTGTCTCCCTGGCTGTTGTGCTGGCCATCATGGTGTGGCTGCTGATCCGCAAAGGCGGCCTCAAGGCCGGCCATGCGATAGCGGCCGTACTCCTCGGCTTCTATCTCCACGACAGCTCGCTCGCTCCGTCCATCAGCCGCGCCGTGCAGAGTGCGGTCGAGATGATCAGCGAGATCCGCGTATAGACCGGCCGCCGGGGCACCCTCGTGGGCCCGGACCGTACGCCGCCTCCCCCGTCGGCTGCGGTCTGGCGCGCGTGCCCCGGCGGCCACTCCCACCCAAGCACCGGCCCGCTCACTGCGGCTCCGGCGCTCGGTGCGGGTGCGCTGCCCGCCCGTTCCCTGCCAGCCACGCCCTCCCCCCTGTCAGGACCACGTTCCGCGAGGTCACCAATGTCTGATCTGTCATGCCCGCGACCCATCGGTCACCGACGTGGCCAGCGGCGGCGCGCCCGCGGCGCTGATCCACTACGCACCGAGAAGGGACTGCGGCTGCGGCTGCGGCTTCTGGTGCTCGTGCCCACCCTGATGGTCACGGCGATCTTGTGCATGGCTGCCGCCGTCGGCACGACGGCACGCGTCCACATGGACGGCTGGATCATCGGGGCGGTGGCAACAGCTGCCGGCCTGGCCGTGCTGGCCTTCGCGGACTGGCTGGCCGTCCGCACGGCGACTGAGCTGCACCGGCAGCGCAGCGAGTACAGCGAGTCCGTGCACGGCTGGCTACGCCACTTCCAGTCCGGTGTCGACGAAGGACGCAAGAACATCAGCGATGCTCTGGAGCAGCTCGACCGGGGCGAGCGGCCTTCCCCACCTGACTTCAGCGCAGCACAGGCGATCTCCGACGGCAACCCGTGGAACGAAACCGAGACCGCTCTGTTCCAGCTGCATGCGGAGACGTGGCGGGCGGTGGTGAACGGGCGCCAGACCGAACTGACACAGGCGCTCGTCTATCTCGCCGGGGGCTTGACTCTGCTGCTCGTACGGGCGCTCGGCACCGTGACGGAGCTGACCAAGCAGGTCCAGGACCCGGACGTGCTGTACCGGGTGTTCGATGTCAACAATCTCCTCAAGCGCATGCGGCGGTCGGCCGGGCGCCTCGCGGTCCTGGGCGGAGTGAAGGCCCGCCAGCTCAACCAGCCGATCGGGCTGGTGGATCTGCTGCGTGGCGCATCGGGAGAGATCGAGAAGTACGCCCGAGTCCGCATGCATACGTCCTCCCTGGACGTGCAGATACCGGGCTTCGCGGGGCCGGACCTCATCCACCTGCTGGCCGAGCTGGAGGAGAACGCCACGCTCTGCTCGCCACCGGACAGCAAGGTCATCGTTCGCGCGACGAGGGTCACCGCGGGCCTCGCCGTGGAGGTCGAGGACCGGGGCATAGGCATGGCTCAGGGCGAACTCGACCGCTACAACCGGATGCTGGCCAACCCGCAGGACAGGGACTTGGCCGAGCAGCTGGCTCAGCGCCAGACCGGCCTGCTCGTGGTGGCCAAGCTCGCCCGGCGATACGGCATCCACGTGCAACTGCAGAAGAATCTCGTGCACGGCACCACGGCGCTGGTTGTCGTGCCGGACAAGCTCCTGCTCTGGCAGAACGAGCTGGCGGCCCTCTCACCAGCTCAGCCTGCCGCATACACGGCTGCCGCACCGGGCCCGGAGGCGGGCTCTGCGGGGCGCCCTGGCCCCCGGCCGACAGGCGGTCCACGGCCCAGTCCCCCCGCGCCGGCCCCGGCAGGGATGGCGGCGCTGCCCTACCGTGCCGCACAGCCTGGCCCAGCGCAGCACGTCGCCGCTTCGGCAACGATCAGTGCAACGCCACCGCCGGGCCCAGGACACGACACGCGTCCCAGGCTGCCGCAGCGGACCCCGCATGCGACGGTTCACGAACCTGCGGCGCCTGCCGCACCAGAGGCCGCACCCGCCTCAATGGCGCCGCCGGATCCGGCCTTCGCCAGCAACTTCGCCCAGGGCGTGCACCGTGCGGAGCAGGCCGAGGCAGACGGCGTGGCGCAGCCGTCCGGGGGAAGCGCGGGATAGCCGCCGGCATCCGCCTCCCCACCACGTCCTTCGTGCCCGCCTTCGCGCCCGGGCACCAGCCGTACAGCGTACGGAGATACGGAGATTTCGATGACCCCCGACTCGATGACGGTCCCGCCGGAAGAGGTTGTGGACGAACTGCTCACCGACCTTGCCAAGGTGCCGGATGTGACCGGAGTCCTGCTCGCCTCGCAGGACGGTCTGAGGCTGGCTCATGCAGGACCGGGAATGGACGGCACCCTGGCCGACCGCCTGGCCGCAGTGATCAACGGCCTGTACTCGATCGCCAACGGCGTCGACGACGGCACAGGCCGAGTCCAACAGGTCCTCGTCAGGAAGAACAACTGGATCCTGTTCATCATGAGCGCCGGAAGCCCGCCGGCCGTCGTGGCGCGCAACGCGGGACGCGACCCGGACAAGGTCGAAAGCGTGCTGGGCGTGCTGACCAACACGCGGGCGGACGAGGGTGCCGTCGGCTTCGCGATGGTCAACCTGATCAAGCGAATGGGCGAGTTGCTGGCCACACAGGCACGCGTCGGCGTGGACCCTTCCGGTGACGGCCAGTGAGATGGCGGCCGCAAGCGGCCCGGCCTGGACCGTCGAGGACACCGAGGCCCCCAGCCTTTATGTCCTGACCGGCGGCCAGACCAAGCCCACACACGACTTGCAGATCGAGACGCTGCTGTGGGCCGAGGGAGAACCGCCCTCCGGCCAGCCGCCAGAAGCTGAGCAGGCCATGGCGCTGTGCCGCAAGCGGCCCCTGGCCGTCGCCGAGATCGGCGCCCTGGTCGGGCTGCCGTTCCAGATCACCAGGATTCTCATGTCCCGGCTGATCGACATCGGTGCGCTGAGCGCCGTGACCGCCACAGGCTCCGCTGACCTTCCCGACGTTGCTCTCCTGAAGGCCCTTCGCGATGGACTCCTCAAGCTCTGACCTCGCACTCTTGCGCCCGCTCGGCGGGAATCCCACCTGTGTCAAGATCGTCGTCGCCGGCGGGTTCGGGGTCGGCAAAACCACGTTTGTGGGCGCCGTCTCCGAGATCACCCCGCTGCGCACTGAGGCCGTGATGACCGCCGCCTCCGAGGGCGTAGACGACCTCACGCTGCTGTTCGACAAGAAGGCGACCACCGTCGGCATGGATTTCGGCCGGATCACCTTCCCGCAGTTGAACACCATCCTGATGCTGTTCGGCACGCCAGGGCAGACCCGGTTCTGGTTCATGTGGGACGAGCTCACGCGAGGAGCCCTCGCCGCGGTGGTCCTCGTCGACACCCGCCGTCTCGACGAAAGCTTTCCCGCAGTCGACTACTTCGAGCGTCTCAAACTCCCCTTCCTGGTCGCCGTGAACGAGTTCGACAACGCCAGCCGCTACGACCCCGACGAGGTCTCCTCCGCTCTCGCTCTGCCGGCCACAGTTCCGGTCGTGCTGTGCGATGCCCGTAAGAGGGCGGACGCGGCCGGCGTACTCGGCCGACTCGTCGACCACGCGCTCACCCGCGCGCATGCCCCCGCCGATCTCCTTCAAGGAGCACAGTTGTGAACCCCCACGCTCGGTCCGACTTGGTGTCCGTCACCGGCCAGGACATCGACTGGCAGAGCCACCTGCCCGAATTCTTCGACCCCACAGCTCCTCCCGTCGGTGCCTTCGACGCTTTCGCCCAGCAGGTCGCCAACGCGGCCGGCACTCCGTACGCGATGCTCAACTGGGTCGGCAACGAGCAGTTCTTCCTCGGTGTCGCCAACCCCAGCGGAGGCGAACTGCCCGTGGTGGGCCGCACCATGCCGCTGACCCACGGCTTCTGCCCGCACGTCGTCCAGCGCCGGGGCTCACTCCTGCTGACCGACGTCCTCGACTTCGACGAGTTCGCAGGCAACCCGGTCGTCGACGAGATCGGGGTCCGCTTCTACGGAGGAGCCCCCCTGATCGACAAGCGCACGAACCACGTCTGGGGCACGGTCTGCGTGGTCGGCACCGAGCCGCGAGAACGCTCGGAAGGCCGCCCGTTGTGGGCCCTCATCGATCACTACCGCGACCAGTTCATGACCGAGTTCTACCGGCGCACCAGCGCCTAGCAGCACCCGCGCGACCGGCCGCACCACCCGCGAGCACCACCCCGAGGGGGAGACAGCGATGCCCACGATGTCGTCCACGACTCCGGATCTCACGCCCGACTACGAAGCCCTGGTCCAGCACTTCGACGATTTCGCCACCGCGGAAGTCGCTCCCCGAGTCCAGCGTATGGAGTCCTTCCCCCACGCCGTGGAACGCGACCTGGCCCTGCTCATGGCCGAGCAGGGCTGGTTCGGTGCCACGATCCCCCGCCAGTACGGCGGCATGCATGCCGGACACCTCGCCAAGACCCTCATGATCCAAAGGATGGCGCGGGCCTCGGGCGCAGCCGGCGCCATCCTTCAGGCGAGCCAGCTGCCCGTATCGATGATCATCCACTTCGGCAGCGACGAACAGAAAGCCTTGCTGCTGCCCCAGGTCTCCTCCGGGGACACGCTGCTGTCGATCGCGGTGACCGAGGAGGAGACCGGCAGCCACGTCCTCGGAATGGAGACCACCGCCCGCCGCGAAGGCAGCGACTGGATCATCGACGGAAGCAAGGTCCACATCGGCAACAGCCACATCGCCCACATCCACTGCGTCGTGGCCCGCACCGACTCCGCCGAGAAGGCCGGCTCCCGAGCCCTGACCGCCTTCCTCGTCGAACACGACCGCGACGGACTGACCGTCGAACCGCACCAACCCGCCCTCGGCCTGCACGGCTTCAGCTTCGGCAAACTCACCTTCGACGGCGTACGAATACCCGAGGCCAACGTGATCGGCGACGTGGGCGACGGCAAGGACATCGCCTACAGCAGCAGCATCCTCTACGGCCGGCCCAACCTCGCCGCAGTGTCCCTCGGTATCCACGAAGCGATCGTGGAATGCGCGACCGGCTTCCTTGAGGGACGACGCCGCTACAACAGCACCCTCGCCGACCTTCCCGTCCTGCGCGACCGGATCGGCGACATGAAGTCCCGGCTGATGGCCAGCCGCGAACTCGCCTACCTCGCCGTACGCATGCTCGACTCTGGCCGCACCTGCGACGACCGGCTCATCAACTCCAAGTACCTCAACCACAAGTGGGCCGTTCAGTCCGGCCAGGACGCCATGGAACTGCATGGCGCTCACGCCCTGCGCACGGACTACTCCCTCCAGCGGCTCTGGCGAGACATCCAGCACACCTACTCGCCCGCCGGAACCGGTGAAGTACAGCGCCAACGACTGGCCGAAACCGAGCTCGGCGCCGCTCCCGTCCAGTGGTCCGAACGGCTCGCCGCCAAGACTTCGCTCTTCCCGCGCACCACCCCAGCCACCTGACGCCCGACCGCTTGCGCGCCGCCGAGGGGCACACCGAGGTGCCCTACGGCCACGTCACAGATGAGGGGCTGAAACTCGGGGACTGGCTGAGACACCAGAGAGGGAAGCTGCGTAACAACACCATCAGCGCAGACCTGGCCCGGGACATTCTCCCGGTTTGGCGTGCGAGCCGTACTCCGCAAGCCACCGGGTCGCGGCTAATACCGAAACGCCCACCTCTGCGCCGATCGGCTCGCTCAAGGCACGGCCTCAAACGGAGCGAGGCAGCCGCGTCGAATCCATTGCAGCCCCAGAGCGGGCGGGTAGGCCGGCAGCCGCTCGCGTGGGGCGGCCGACGCCTGTGCACAGGAACCCGCACAACCATCACCATCGAAGCGAAGGAGCCTGTCATGCCCGAGGAACAGGACCCGTTCAAGAACCCGCCGCCCCGCCGAACGGGCGTCCACGCCCTCATCACGAGGGGCCCGCATCTACTCATGGTAAGCCGCCCGTACGCCGTGGCCGTCTCCCAGTGGGGGCTCCCCGGTGGCTCGGCAGCCGCGAACGAGCTTCCCTGGCGCGCCCTGAGCCGTCACCTCGACGAGCGGCTGGGCCTGCGTGCCAGCGCCGGGCGCATCCTGGCCCTGGACCACGTCCCCGAGCAGCCGGGACACCACCGTGAAGGAACCAACTACGTCTACGAGGTCTTTCTCCCTGACGACGCCGAGCCAGCCGTCACCGAAACCGGCGGCTTCAGCGAGGTGCGCTGGGTGGAGCGCGCCGAGGTGAGTAACTACGCCGTCGACCACTCCCTGCGTCGTATCCAGCAATGCATCAAGGCCGCTGAGACCGGACAGGTTGTCGAGCTGCTTCTGGGGCTGCCCCGCGGCAGCAACGACCAGACCGCCTAGGGCACAACGGGAAGCAGCTCCGCGAACCCTCTCGACCAGCGATCCAGCGGGGCGGTACGGGCGCGGCGCCGCCCCGGTCCCTCCGCACCGCGTCGGGACCTGCCGCTTCACCGCCTCACCTCATCCGTCAGCGCGGCGGAGCGGCAGACCGCGCCGGAGTCGATGCGTGCCTCCCGAGCCTGCTGTAGCCAATCAGCCCAAACCGTCTTGCAGCAGACGCCGGACGATCGCTCCGCCGCCGTCCGTCAGCGGAGCAGCGCAACCAGCTCACGAATCAAACGCACCTTCTAATTGAACTATCCAGGAAACCCGTGATGACTGATGATCTCCAGGATCCGAGCGAGGGCAGAAGCCCGAGCACAGGAAACCCCGGTTACCCGCCCGAGGGCGTGACAGACCGGCAGTTCCGGATCCTCAACCACATACGCGAGACGGTCCGGCAGCGGGGTTTCCCTCCGTCATGTCGGGAGATCGGCGCTGCTGTCGGCCTGACCAGCACGTCATCTGTGGCGCGTCAGCTCAAGACGTTGGAGAGGAAGGGACTGATCACTCGCCATCCGCGCAGTCCCCGGTCCTTTCAGATCGTTGCCGATGCGTCGGCGGCGCAGAGCGTTCCGGCGCTGGCCTACATCGGGTGCCCCCTCCTGGACGGCGGGAGTGAGAAGTCGGACGGCGCCGTTGTCCTCAAGGTCATGCTCGATCCCGCCGTCGCCCGTGCCCTTGAGGCCGGGGCCCTGCTGACCGTGAGGCAACTGCCCGTGCCATCCGGCGGAGCCAGGACGGTCACGGACGCCGCCGTACTCGGCCAGGTCACTGCCGTCGCCCACCCGATCGGCAGCCCACACACCTGACCACTGCTCCATCCGGCTGTGGTCCTGCCGTCAGCACGCCGCATCCGTCACGAAGACAGCGACCACCATCATGCGCCCGCACACCATCCACACCGACCAGGGATCTTCAGATGAGCACCATCCGCGTTACCGGCGAGACCGATCACTGCGAGGACTTAGCCGACCAGATGGCCGATCTTCTCCACACGGCGGCGCCGTATGTGGAGAAGGCCACGGGACTGGTTCTGCCCGATGTCAGCGTGCGTCTCGTCGATATCGGCACCGCAGCCCGGGAGTTCGGGGCATTCGTCCGGCACCGCTTCGAACACGGCACCCCTCGTCCTGGCGTCTCCGCCCGGGAACGCGACTGGGAGAACGTGTTCGTTCAGGGGACGGAATGGACCGTGCGCATGCAGTGGGCGACGACCACGTCGCTCACAATCGCGAATCCAGACCGGGACGGCCTGCCGGAGACACTGATGGTGCCGGCGACGCTCGCATGGCAGAGGCTGTCCTGCGATCGCACCCGGTTGTGTGCGCTGATGATCGAGATCCTGACCAAGCAGGCCCAGGTCGCCGCGTGCGGCGGAAGCGTCATCCCGGGCAAGGGCCGCCTTGTCGCCCTGCGGGAACAGGATCCGGCGTTCCATCTCGGGGAGGGCCACGCCCAGTGGACAAGCCTGCAGGTGAGTCCGGTTGTCCTCAGCCAGCCCGTCCGGCGCCGTCACCAGTGGCACATCGACGTGGTCCGCGCCTCCCTCGCCGGAGACGTGGGCGGCGCGCGGGCGTGGAAGCGCCGCGCCACCTCGTTCGTCGATACAGTCCTGGCCGCTGTCGGCACAGAGGTCTTCAATCGCATGTGGGTGCGGCACGAGATGCTGCCCACGCTTGCGGAGTTGCGGCACCCGGCCCGGTGGATCCGACGGCAGAACTGCTGACCCTTGTGTCGGGCATCCCGGCTTGGTCCGCCCCGGCCGCTCCCGGGATCGCTCCTTGCGGGAATGCTTGCGTCACTCCTGTATCGGGTCACGGCGATTCGGCCACGCTCCGTGCTCACAGGTCCGCACAAGCAAGCGGTCGGGCCGATACCGGCCCCGGAATCACGGGCTGAGGACGCGACTCAAACACGCGCGTTCGAGTCGGGCTGCCGGGTCGTTGTCCCGGTCATCATCAGTCATCCCCAACGCGGCTCGCATGTACGGCTGTTGAAACAGCCGCAGAGCAGTCGTGTCCTGCAGGGATCAACACCGTCCTGCCCGAAGGGCCATCCCACGACTTGCGGAGAAATTCATGAATCCCGTTCCCGTTCCTGTCCCACTCCCTCCTGTTCCTGCTCGTTGGACTCCGGGCGCCCCCGTGCACAGCGGCGGCAGCATTCCGGTGGCCGTCGCAGGTCGATCACGCACGACACCGAGGTGGGGAGCATGACCGAATCCGTCCTGCTGCCCGAACCGGTACGCATCTGGGCCGAAAGGAGGCTGGGCAAACTCCATCTCGTACACGACGCCGCGCCGGACGCATCGGCACGAGGGGTGTGGCGCGTGATCCGGAGCAGTGACCGCGACCGGTTCGTCATCAAGATCGCCCGAAACCCCGTGGGCTACGCCCGGGAGACGTTCGCCTACCGGCACGCGGTTCCCGCCCTCGGAGCGGGCAACGCGCCATGCCTGCTGGCCACCGCCCCGTCCCACCTGGCCCTGCTCCTCACCGACCTGCCCGGCACGCCCCTTACTGACCTTCACCTGAAGGTCACCGCGCTGCGGCGGATCCACTGGCGCTGTGGTGCGCTGGTCTCCCAGCTCCACCGCGCCGGCAAGCCGACGGCCGCCGACGAGGAAGAGGCGTCCACGGCCATGTCCCGCCTGGCCGATGACGCCCGAATCCAACTCGACGCGGCCCGCGACCGGCTCACCACGGACGAGCAGAAACTCGTCCTGCACCTCGCGGACCGCCTGCGCGTTCTCGGGCCACTGCCGCTGGGCTTCGTCCACGGCAGTCTCGAACGCAGTCTGATGTGGGGGCCCGGAGCCCACCTGTTCGTCCACTCCTTCGAAGCAGCGGGTTTCGCCCCGACCGTCGTGGACTTCGCTCGTCTCGCCTGCGGCCCCTGGGCGACCCATCCGCATCTGCGCCTCGACTTCTTCAACGGCTACGGCCGCGCGTTGAAGAGAGATGAGCGACTGGCCCTGCGCGCCCTGACCGCGCTGCATGCCGTGCGCGTGCTGGCCGCCGACGGAAGCGGACACAGCGACCGCCGGGCTGCCGAGAGCGCCCACATGATGCTGGCCCGGCTGGCAGAAGAGGTGGCGGTATGACGCCGACGCCACCTCCAGCAGACCACGTGGCACCGGCTATTCGCCGTCCCGGGCTGCTTCGGGGAGAGCGCCGATGAATCTCTCCTCGCCGCCGAAGACGACGGGCGCGGTAGGGGCTGGGCGGGTATCGCCTCCGCTGCCCGCCCAGCTGCGGTACACCGGCAAGTACAGCAAGAACCCGCTCGAAGAGGCGGGGTTCACGGCGATGGTCCGCAAGCTGCCCGCGGTGCTCGCGCGGACCGCGAGGATCGCGTGGGCCATCGACCGCCACGCCGTCATGCTGCTGGCCGGCTGCCAGCTGGCCGTCGGGGTCAGCGCTGCCGTCCAGCTGACCGGCACCGCGCACGCGATGCGTCAGGTCCTCGCCGCCGGTCCGGTCGCGGGCAGGCTTCACCAGGCGCTGCCCGCTCTGCTGGTGATCGCGCTGGCCGCGATGACCGGCAAGACGGCGACCGCCCTGTCCTCCTACGCCGACGGAAGGATCACACCGCTGCTGACCACGGAGGCGGACAGCAGTCTGGTGGAGGCGGTATGCGGCATCGAAGCTGCCGCCCGCGCCGAGGACGGCTGCGCGGACCGGCAGGAGGCCGCGGAGATGGGCGCGGTCCGCGGTCATGTGATGGTGCAGGACGCCACCCGCCTGACCGCCGCCCTCATCCGTCTGGTCGCCGCGAGCGGAGTGCTCACCGTTCTGCATCCGCTGCTGCTGCCCCTGCTGCTGCTCGCCGTCGTCCCCGCCGGTGTCGGCGCCGTGCTGCACGCGAAGGTCACCTATCAGACGCACTACGCGAACGTGGGCGACCGCAACGTCCGCCACAATCTGCGAGGCTGGGCGACCAGCGTGAAGTTCACCGACGAGATCCGCGCCAACACCATGACCGGCTATCTCAGCTTCTGGTACCGGTCGATCTCAGAGCGGATCGACGCCCGTACCCTGGCCGCCGCGCCCAGCATGCTCAGGATCGTCCTGACCAGTTCGGCGATCGGGGGAATCTTCCTGGTCGTCACCTGGGCCGCGCTGGCCTGGCTCGCCGCCACCGGCAGGATCGAGCCCGCGGTCGCGGGGACCGCGGTCATCGCCGTGCAGACCAGCCTCGCCGCGCTCAGCCAGGTCGTCATCTACGGCGCGGCCATGTTCCACACCTCGCTCTACCTCACCGACATGGACGCCTTCCTCGCCTTCGCCGCCGAGCGCGCCCCCCAGCGAGGTGAGCCGGCCCTCTCCGCTCCGGTGCAGGAGGTCCGGGCCGAGGAGGTCGGCTACCGGTATCCGGGCAAGGAGAAGCGGGCTCTGAACGGGGTGTCGCTGCGGGCGGGCAGGGGCGAGATCATCGCCCTGGTCGGCGAGAACGGATCGGGCAAGTCCACCCTGGCCCGGCTGCTCGCCGGCATCTACCTCACCGACAAGGGCAAGGTCAGCTGGAACGGCAAGGACGTGGCAGGTCTCGACCCGGAAAGCCTGTGGGTCATGTCCGGGCTGGTCCCGCAGTCCTTCGCGCAGTGGCCGCTGTCCGTACGGGACAACGTGACGCTCGGCCAGCCCCACGAAGACGGTGATGCCCTCGTCTGGGAGGCGATCGACGCGGTCGGCCTGAGAGAGGCCGTCGAAGACCTCCCGGCCGGACTGGACACCTTGCTCGCCCGGGAACTGTGGGGCGGCAGCGAACTGTCCGGCGGCCAGTGGCAGCGACTGGCCTGCGCCAGGGCCCTGTACCGCAAGGCGGGTCTGCTGATCCTGGACGAGCCGACCTCGGAAATGGACGCCCGCGGCGAGCACACCATCCTCCAGAAGATCAAGGCTCTCGCCGGTGACTGCATCACGATCGTGGTGACCCACCAGCTGGTCAACTGCAAGATCGCCGACCAGATCCTCGTCATGAAAAGCGGCCGGATCGCGGAACAGGGCACCTACGACGCCCTTGCCGCTGGCGGCGGCCTCTTCTCCGAACTCCTGACCCTGTCCACCAACCGCTGACACCCCGGCGCCGCGCCGCTTCCGGCCCAAGCACGGCGCCCCGGTTCCCGTCGCACCTCATCTGTCCGCGTGGAGAATCCCATGACTGAGCCGCCCCCGGGCACCCCGTTTCCCGCCCTGCGCGTCCGAGCCCAAGAGACCAGGACCGTGGCCAACGTCATCGGCGTGCACCTGTATGCGGAACGCGATGGCCACGCCCTGCTCGGGCTGCGCCACCCCGACTCCCCGTACGCGCCGTCGCACCACCACTTCCTGGCCGGGCACTGCGAACAGGAGTCCGCCATCGCCTGCCTGATCCGCGAAGCCCAGGAAGAAGCCGGCCTCGTTATCGCGGCCGACGACGTCGAGTTCGTCCACGCTGTCCACGTCCTGGACGCGCCGGGCGCCCAGCCGCGTATGCAGCTCGTCTTCCGGGCCCGAGCGTGGGTGGGCGAGCCCCGCGTCATGGGACCCGACAAGTGCGTCAGCTGGGACTGGTGGCCCGTCGATGCTCTCCCGGAGCCCACCGTCGAGTACGCCCGCGCCGCGATCGACGGCGTCCGCCACGGCCGCCTCTACACCGAAATGGGCTGGACCTGACGTGTCATCCCGCGCCGCATCTGAAGACGACGACAACCATGCCGCTGACCCGCCACGCGAAAGACGCACGGCGACCGGGCCGCACAGCACCGTGCAGAACGCGGAGTACACGCTGGTGGTCGACGTCCACATGTTCCTGCGCCAGGACGGCCCAAGCCCGCTGGTCCTGTTGTCCCGTCGCGCGGGCCCGGTCTACGCGACGGGTATGTGGCACGCCCCGTCCGGCCGACTCGACGGCCCTCACGAGGATGTGATCGACGCGGTCATCCGCGAGACCCGTGAAGAGACGGGTGTTCTCGTCGACCGTCGGGACGTACGGCCAGCGGTCACCGTCCACCACCGCGCGCCGGGTGGCATCGCGCGCATGGGGGTCTTCTTCGAGGCCCGGCGCTGGCAGGGCACCCCGCAGATCATGGAGCCGGACCGGTGTGACGCCATGGACTTGTTCGCCCTGGATGCGCTCCCCGAGCCGATGGTGGCTTACTGCCGAGCGGGTATCGACGCCTACCGCGCCGGGGTCACCCTCGCCGTGCACTTCCAGGAAAGCGGCGATCCGATCGCCTACCGGCCGGCCAACGACCGGCTGACCCTCGCCATCAGTCTTCCGGCCGACGGCGAAAAGGGGCCGGAGGAGGCAGTGCGTGATTTCGTCGAGCGGGCGGTCGGCCCCATCGCCGCCTGGTCGGGCAGCTCATGGCCCCGGCCGGAAAGCCGGGTCTGGCGGGTCACCGGGGTACGCGGCGGCGCCTGGTACGTCAAGCAGCACCAGAACCAGCGGTTCCATCGACGTGAGGTACATGCTCTGCGGAACTGGGCCCGCGCACTGGGCGCGTGTGCCCCGCGGCTCGTCGCGGCCGACGACACGCAGCGGGTGGTGGTCCTCTCCGAACTGCCGGGGCAGCCGCTGCACGGGCAGGTCCTCACTCCTGAGGTGGAATGCGAGGTCTACCGACAGATCGGCGAACTCACTGCGCTGTACCACCAGGCAGCCGCTCCCGCTCAGGCTGCGCCACCGGGGCCCGGCAAACTCCACCGCCACCTGGACGCCGCCCGGCCCATGCTGGCCGAGGGCGACGAGGACCTCGTGTTCGCCCTGGTCGCCCTGCGCGACACCCTGCCCATTCAGCCGTGGGTGCCGACCCTGGGCGACCTCCAGCCCCGCAACACTCTCATCACCACCACGGACACCGCGGCCCCTGCTTCTGTGCGGGTCGGGCTGATCGACTTCGAACGCAGTGAACTCGGACCTGCCGTCCGCGACTTCGTCCGGCTGGCCGACACCTGGCAGGGCCGGCCGGACCTGTACGAGGCACTGTTCACCGGCTACGGCCGCACCCTGACCGACATCGAGCGTCAACGCCTGTGCTGTGAGGCCGCGTTGGACGCAACGAGCGGCATCGCTTATGGCCGCGCCCACGACGACCCCGAACTCATCGAACGCGCACTGCGCACGCTGCGCGCTCTGCGCATGCACACCTTCATCTGACCCGATCCCAGGCAAGGAGCCTTCCCGGTGGCCTTCACCACGCCCAATGAGTGGGACGCGCACTACACGAGCGGCAAGACCTTCCGGCCGCTCGGTGACGCCGAGCGGCAGCTGCTGGCTGAGCACACTCCGGCCCCCGACCAGGGCCTCGCTCTGGACGTCGCCTGCGGTCTGGGGGAACTCGCCCGCCACCTCGCCGACACCGGCTACACCGTCGACGCCATCGACTTCGCCCCCGAAGCCCTCACCCGCGCCCAGACCCACACTCCCGCTCGCATGCCCCGGGCGGTCACCTACCTGGTGCACGACATCGAGCGCGACGGCACCGAGGGCCTGCCCCACAAGGCGTACGACCTGATCACCATCCGTCTGGCCTGGGCTTTCGTCGGCGACCGGACGCGCGTGATGAACCGGCTGCGAGAACGCCTGCGCCCCGGTGGCGCCCTCGTCGTCATCACCCCCGTCACCGCGAACGTCACCGCAGACCGGCGCAGCATCGCTCTGGACGAGGACGAACTCGCGGTGCTGGGCGAGGGCTGGCAGACCGCCGAACGCCACGACGCCGACGGGCTCGTCGTCCTCGTGCTGCGCGACCCCTCCCCCACCCACCCCGCCTGTACGGAGAAGGGCGAGCCCTCCTCCCACAGCCTGCTCGGCGGTGGCGCCGTTGTCACCGACCCGGTGGGGCGGATCCTGCTGGGCTGGTCCGCCCGACACGGAGTCTGGGAGCTGCCAGGCGCAGGGCAGGACGCCGGCGGGGACTTCCTTCATGGCGCTGTACAGGCCGTTCAGGATGAGACCGGCCTCATGGCAGATTCGGCCGGGGCCCGACTGCTGGCCCTGTTGATGGACACCGTCCACGGTGTCGCGCGCCTGACCGCCGCAGTCCGCATGGGCCTTGTCCCGGAGGGGTGGACACCTGTTCGTGTCGCTATGCGGCGAGTGTCAGGGTAGCTGACTGCTGCTCGTAGGCGATCGGTGCCTGCTGTCCGTTCGCGGAGTGCCGTCGGCGGGTGTTGTATCGGGTGGTCCAGCGGAAGACGGCCAGGCGGCAGGCGCGGGCCCCGTCGAAGCGGCGGGCGCCGCGGAGCGTCTCGCGTTTGAGGGCCGCGTTGAAGCTCTCGGCGAGTGCGTTGTCCGCGCTCGTGCCGACCGCGCCCATGGACTGCCGCACGCCCAACTCGGCGCAGATGACGGCGAATTGACGGGAGGTGTACTGCGCTCCGTGATCGCTGTGGAATACGGCTCCGGCCAGGCTGCCGCGGGTCGCGGCGGCTGCCCGGAGCGCGTCAGTGACCAGCGAGGTGCGCATGTGGTCGGCGATCGACCAGCCCACCAGCCGGCGTGAGAAGCAGTCGATCACGGTCGCCAGATACAGGAACTCGCCGTCACCAACCGGCAGGTAGGTGATGTCGCCGACGTACTTGGTGTTCGGCGCGCTCGCGGTGAAGTCGCGCCGCAGCAGGTCCGGCACGGGCGTGGCGGACGGTTCGGGCACGGTGGTGACCTGGCGCTTGCGTAGCCGCAGCCCGGCGATGCCGTACTTGCGCATGACCCGTCCGACGCGCTTGTGGTTCACACGCTCACCGTCGTCGCGCAGCTCGGCGGTGATCCGGGGCCGGCCGTAGGTGCCGTCCCACTCGGCGTGCACGGCCCTGATCCGCTCGGCGAGCCGGGCGTCCGCCCGCTCACGCGCGGCGCGGGCCTGACGGCCGGCCCGCCATTTGTAGAAGCTGGAGCGGGCGACCTCCAGCACGTGACACAACCGCTTCACGCCCCAGGCGTGGTGGTGGTCCTCGATGAACTTGAAGCGGTTCACCAGTTCATCTCGGTGGCGAAAAACTTCGTCGCCTTGCGCAGGATGTCCCGTTCGGTGGCCAGTTTCTGGTTCTCCTTGCGCACGGTCTTCAGCTCCGCGCGCAGGGCCGCTATCTCGGCCTCCAATTCCTGCTTCGTGGCCTCGCTCACCGGGAATTCCTTCGTGTTGGTGCTCGTCGTGCCGCGCTCACCACGGCGGGCCCGCTCGGCCCGCACCCAGTTGCGCAGCGTCTCCCGGCTGATGCCCAGGTCCTTGCCGATGCCCTCGAAGGTGTGGCTCGGGTCCGACAGGTACAGCGCGACGGCGTCCGCCTTGAGCTCGGGCGAGTAGACCTTCATCACCATAAGAGATCCCTCCTCCCCGGCCCCTACCGGGGCCCGGCTCAGAGGTGTCCACCACCCGGGGACAGGTCCCTGCCTGGCCTACGCCCTGGACAACCGCATCGAGCATGGCGTTTGGGGCGGGATGACCGAACGCGAGCGTAGGGCGCTCCTTCGTCGCCGGCCGACCGTGACGTCGTGGCGTCGTCTCCTGGAGACAGCCCGCGTGGAGCATGAGCAACAGGTCCATGCCGCCGTCCCGGCTGAGGACAGCCCCCTGGTGCTGCACGAGGCCTGCTGACCGAACATGCACGTGGGCGTGGCCCGTCGAGCCGCTGTCCGAGAACGTCACTGCGGCCGCCGGCCCGGGCGCGGCAGTGGCCGCCGCAGAATGCGGTAGCGCGCGAGGAGCGGGCCGAGGCGCTTGGGCCACGGGCCTGGTCCCCACAGGTCGACGAGGCGTTCGGTCCAGTACTTCTCGACGGTCAGCCGACCATACTCTCGTGCGTCCGTCGCGTCGGGAGGCTGTTGGCCAGTCAGATAGCGTCCGTAGACCGGTACTTGTGCGACCGCAGCCTGCCGCATCGCACAGACTCGGTGCTAGGCCGTTGGTGAGGGAGTCGGAGCCTTCGTCCCACCAGATGTGGTCGCCGAGCAGCCGCCGGGCCCACTCTCGGTCCCGAGGGCTGAGGTGGTCCATGGCGTAGAGCTCGCTGGCTCGGTTGGGTTCCTCGTCCTCGTCGACCTCGGCGAGGGCCAGCACGGCCTCGGTGATGGCCTGCCAGTCGGCCTGGTGGTACGGGCAGGCCGTGAACTCCTCTTCGGTGAGGCTGGCGAACAGTTCGGCGTGGGCCGTTTGGTCGGCGTGGCGGCCGCCGGGGTAGGTCTGCGCGAGTTGCTTGCCACGGTCGGCGTACTTGCACTTGAACAGGCCGTGCGGCCAGGGCAGCGCGGCGGCGGGCACCGCGCGCACTCCTGTGACGCCGTCGAGGTAGAGGGTGCGGCGCTCGGGGTTGGAGAAGAGGGAGGAGTACAGACGGACTTCGTCTTCGGGAGCGGCGGGCCGGTAGGCCGCGTCCTGTGCGTCTTGGAGGCCGGGGTCCGGCTCGACGACGTCGGTCAGCTCGAAGAAGGGCCCGTCGTGCCAGACCTCCTTCTCGTCGCTGCGGACTCGTTCGATGTTGGGCTGGACCAGGACCCGAACGTCGGTCTCCGGCAGAACGAGCATGCCTGCCAGTCCGTGAACGCTCACCAGGGTGACGGTGCAGCCCGCCCAGGCGGGGTCGGCAAGCAGCCCGGCGATTCGCTCGCCGGTGAGGTGGCCGGTCCACTCGACGCGGTGATACCCCTCGTCGGTCCCTCTGTCGCCCTCGGGGAACTGTGTGTGGGTCTGCAGGTAGTCGCCGGTGCGCAGGGTACTGGCCGGTTTGGTGAAGGAGGTCGCCCGGCGGGCCGGCGGCTCGCCGACCTTCTTGGGGGCGACGCCAGCTGGGCCGGCGAGGTCGCCGCGATCCCAGTGGACTTCCTGCGGGACCTGGCCGCCGACGAACACCGGCTTGCCAGCGGGCCAGCTCAGATGTTCCGCGTCCCAGGCGAGACGCTCGGGGTCCACTTCGGTGAGCACCCACTGGTCGCCCGCCCGCAGCAGCACTGGCCCGGGCATCCCCTGGCAGCGTACGGCGACGATGGTGTCGGCCATGTTGGTGTACATGTCCGTGGAGTCGGGGTCGAGGAACGAGGGGCCTGCGATGTGCTCCAGGCCCTCGATACGTGCGTAGCCCTCTCCCGGCCGACGGCCTTCGGGGGTCATGCGGTCACTGACGACCGTGAGGTAGTCCCCCACCTGGAGCGCCTCGGCCAGGCACACCCCTTCCACGTCTGTCCTCCACTCCCGTCGACGCCCGAGGCGCGCCGCCCCGGTTTCCGGCCGGCGCCGCTCCATGCCGTACGCACGGGTTGAGATCGGCGGGGCGCTGGCCTCGATCGGAGGCCGACGCTCTTGCTGCCCGTGCAGTGATCACCGCGTTCAGCTTAGAACTGTCAACCAGGTGAAGACCGTTGTCGAGAAGGTTCGGTCACCGGGATCCAAGGCAGAAGAAGCTGACTCCGGCCCCCGCAGGTTCTCGGGGGATCACGTTCGGACCCGGAGTCCCCCTTGGCCGGCCGGCAGGCGAGTGGCGAGGCGACGGGGCTTCTGCTCTGCGGCGGCGAGGGCGAGCGGGTCGAGTCCGGCGAAGTGGTAGTTGAGGAAGGCGATCAAGATGGACAGTACGGCCGCCCGCCGGGCGGGGTGAGTCTGCCGGAGGTGCTCCCAGGCGCGATCCGGCTCGCCGGACAAGCTCATCTGGATGACCTCTTGTGCCAGCAGCATCATCGGTTCGTCGGCGGCACTTCCAACGGAGACGACCAGGCCGTCGGGCCGGGTATCGCCGGCCAGCATCCGGCCGGCGATCTCGAAGGCGGCACGCAGGTCCGCCTCGTCGCCGCGCACGAGTTCCAGCAGCAGCGCCGTGTTGGCCGCTCGACCGGTCACCGGATCCACGGCAGCCATGCGGCACAGCACGGGAATGACGGAGCGCTGTGATGGCAGTACCGTGGCGGCGGCCGCGGCCAGCTCCTCCGCCTGCTGCTCGTTCAGGTCAGGCACGCCGTGCAGCATAGGCCGACGGCGTCTCCCGAGCCGGGCGAAGATCGCGTAGTCCACCTGATCGAGTGGGTCAGCCAGCGGTATCGGCCCGCTCGTGCCTGCTGCCCCTCGTGGAGTGGAGGGTGCAGGTAGGACTGGTTATCCCGCAGGGCCGGCGAGGCGTGGCCTCTACTCACCTACTCGGTGAAGAGTCCGGACCGTCCCTCACCAGCACCAGGCTGACTCAATATCCCCGCAGAGTCAGCACACTCAGTGCGATGTTGAGTGCGGTGATGATCATGGCAACCATGCACGCGATGAGAGTGGTCGCCCAGTGGTTGACCAAGTCACCCATTACACGTTGTGAGGCGGTCAAGCGAACTAGCGGCCACAACGCACAAGGAATACCGAAGCTGAGTACAACCTGGGAGACGACCAGCGCCCTGCTGGGATCGATGCCAACCGCAAGGATCACCAATGCTGGCAGCAGGGTGAGCAGGCGGCGTACGGCCACCGGGATGTGGCGTTGCAGGAACCCATCGAGAATGACAGACCCAGCGGATGTGCCGACTGATGATGAGGCAAATCCGCTGGCCAGCAGCGCAAGCGCTAGCAGCAGTGCAGGCAACTGACCTAGCTTGTCGCCGATCTCACCATGCGCAGCACTCAACGAGGCAGCTCCGGTTCCTTTCAACGCAGCCCCAGCCAGCACAACCATCGCAAGGTTGACAGCACCGGCCAGGGTCATGGCAACAGCTACGTCGATGCGTGTGGCGCGCAGAATCCGAGTTCTGCCCTCAGTTGAACGGATGGCTTTCCCGTGGCGTTCAGTGACCAGCGCTCCATGAAGCCAGATCGCGTGCGGCATCACCGTTGCTCCAAGCATCCCTGCTGCCAGCACCAGCGAAGCGGTTCCGTCTAGCCTCGGCGCCAGGCCATCAACGATCTCAGCTGAGGAAGGATGCGACTCGAAAGTGGAGACACTGAACCCGATCAACACCACGGCAAGGAGCCCAATAATGACAGCCTCGAAAGGCCGCTGTCCATGGCGGGACTGGTACATCAGCAGGGCGAATGACACCACCCCGGTTACCGTACCCCCCAGAAGCAGAGGTGCCCCAAACAGGAGATTGATTGCAATCGCCCCACCTACCACCTCAGCAAGGTCAGTCGCGATGGCGACCAGTTCAGCCTGCAACCACAATCCGTTTGCGGTAGGCCGCCTGAAATGGTCGCGGCACAGTTGGGGTAGTGTCCGGCCGGTCGCAATGCCTGCCTTCGCTGCCAGATACTGGACCAGCACCGCCATTAGGTTCGCTCCGATTACCACCCAGCACAATAGATAACCGTACGTCGCGCCGGCGGCGAAGTTTGTTGCAAAGTTTCCCGGGTCGACGTATGCGACCGCGGCCACGAACGCCGGCCCGAGGAGTTGCACGCCTGCCCGATTCATCCGTCGCAATGGCGCCGTCGTATACATGTGGTCTACAACCCCTGGACACGTCCGCCGTCAACGATGACAGCGGTCCCGGTCAGGTAGGAGGTGTAGGCAGAGCATAGAAAGGCGATAATGTGGCCGAAGTCGCCCGGATCGCCGATGTAGGAGCGGTCCTGACGGCCGAGCTCGATCACCCGCTCCGTGGTATGGGCTCCGGGGCAGACGATATTGAGGGTGACCCCAGACGCGGTGAGTTCGTTCGCTGCGGTCTTGGCCCACCCCCAAAGTGCAGGACGCGCCACGTTGGACAGCACCAGGTTGTCCATGGGCTGCCGAGCTGAGCCGGACGCGATCAAGCAGACTCGACCCCAGTTCTGTTCGACCATGACAGGCCGTGCTGCACGCACCAGACGGATCGCTGACAGCGTGTTTGCTGTCAGCGCATCGAGGATCTGCTGGTCTGTAACTTCAAATGCTCCAGCCGGTGCGGGGCCGGCGTTGTTGGCCACCACGATGTCGAGCCGACCGAAGCGCTCGAGCGCCCGATTAACGAGCATCTCCGGCAGACGTTCGTCGTTCATGTCCCCGGCGACAATCTCGACTTCCACTCCGGCTTCGTCGCGCAGTTGCTTCAGCTGGTCTGCTGAACGCGCGTTGACGACGAGGCGCACGCCCTCGGCCGCCAGGGCCATTGCTGTCGCCCTGCCGAGCCCTCGCGAGGCCGCAGTGATCACTGCCACTCGATCCGAAATACCCAAGTCCATGACGCTAGAATACTTAGCTCGTGTACTAGCGGCAAGGTCTTTGCATCGCCGGCTTTGGGTCGCTGGCTCCTGGTAGGCCTGAAGCCCGTCTCGGCGGCGTTGCGGCGCACAGGGGTGGGTGGCCAATCTTTGGTCCATCTAACTCGCCGCCATCGAACGGCGCAGGTTACACGGTCGCTTCGGATACAGGCCTAGCACAGGTGGTCGGCCTCGGGGTCGCCCGCCGGATGCCCTGCTGCTCGTCAGGCGGCTCTCCCGCCACCGCACCGCGTGCGTTCGATTGTCGGCGGTCGCTGAACCCGGTTCAAAGCACGGCGACATTCGATAGCGGCGATGCAGCTGACGAGACCCGGCAAACCAGGACACTGTGAGCCCAAGGATCCGCCGATCCTCACCAGCGCATGATGGTCCGCTGTAATCTGTCCGTCCCCGCTGAGACCGACCTCTACCTCGCCTACACGCCCGCTGGCGTCGACCTCGATGAGCTGACCCCCATCGCGAGCACTTGCAGCACCAGCCAGGAGTGCTCCAGGCCGAAGAGGCGATTACAGCTTCGGCAACCTATCTCTGTTGGTAGCGGCGCGGCACCGCGGTCAGGCCTGCTCACGACGTCTTCGCCGTCCCCACCGCCCGGCCCGTCGACGTTGGAGGCCCGCACAAACGGACCAGCCCCCAGGGCCCCGGCGAGTGCCTGGATCATCCCGTTCTGGCGTGTTGATCTCGGTGGTGGGCCCGGGAAGCAGGTGAACACGGCACCTGTGGATCATGGAGTTCTCTACGCTTCAAGATCCATGAAGGTGCCGTGTTCGTTCCTCTATCATCCCCTGTGGCTGCCCCCGCCTGAGCAGTGCCCCGCCTGGAAGCCCTTGGCGAGGGGGCCGCTAACGATCAAGTCCGCGGCCTGGTCGCCGAGTTCGGGTCGGTCACCGACCCGAGAGGGACTTGCGGGGTGCGCTACCGGCTCTCCTCACTGCTGGCCCTGATGGTCTGCGCGATGACTCCGTCCGGCCATGACTCGATCACCGCGGCGGCGGAGTGGTGCCGACGTGCGACGCCGGAGGAACTGGCCGCCTTCGGCCTGCCCTACCACCCGCTGCTCGGCCGCTACCGGGTGCCGAGCGAGAAGACCCTGCGCAGCGTCCTGGGACGCCTGGACCCCGGCGAGATCAGCGCGGCGGCCTACGACTACCTTCGGCCCCTGCTGTCCGCACAGCCCCGCCGGCCGGAGCCGGTGATGCCCGACGGCGGCACCGAGCGTGAACAGCGCCGGGCCCACCGGGCAGCCGCCCGCGCCGATCCGGTACGAATCCGGCGGCGGGCGATCGCGGTGGACGGCAAGTGCCTGCGGGGCGCCCGCCGCCCGAACGGCAGCCGGGTCTTCGTCCTGTCCGCCGTCCGCCACGGCGACGGTGTCACGCTCGCCTCCCGCGAGATCGGCGCGAAGACCAACGAAATCCCCGAGTTCGCACCTCTCCTCGACAGAATCGACGACGCGGATCTCGCGGGGACGGTCGTCACCGCCGACGCCCTCCACGCCCAACGCGACCACGCCACCTACCTGCACGAACGCGGCGCTCACTACCCGCTGACCATCAAGAACAACCACCGCGCACAAGCCCGTCAGCTCCACGCCCTGCCCTGGAAGAAGATCCCCGTGATCCACCGCGACGACGCCCGGGGCCACGGCCGCCACGAGCAGCGGCTCGTGCAGGTCGTCACCGTCGACGGCCTGCTCTTTCCGCACGCGGCCCAGGTCCTGCGCATCCAGCGCTGACGCCGCCTCTACGGCGCGAAGAAATGATCCAGCGAGACCGTCTACGCCGTCGCCGACCTGCCCGCCGAGGAAGCGAACGCCGCCGAGATCGCCTCCTGGGCTCGCGGGCACTGGACCGTGGAAAACACCGTCCACTGGTGCCGGGATGTCACCTTTAACGAGGACAAGTCCCAAGTCAGGACCCACAACGCGCCCGCCGTACTCGCTGCCCTCCGCGACCTGATCCGCAGCGCGCTCAAGCTCGCCGGCTACGTCAACACCGCCGCCGGACGCCGAGCCCACACCGAACGCACCCGCGTCCTCACCCTCTGCGGCATCACATGATCAAACCGGACGATCCAGGCATTCGCCGGGGCCCTGGAGCAGCCCCCGTCCGACTCGCCGTGTCAGGGGTCCGCCGCCTGCTGGATGGTCTCCTGCCGCATCCCCGACCCATCAGGACAGGTGTCTACCTGGGTTGGTGGCCCACCCTCGCAGACGCCGCCAAGCCACAAGTCGCGCTGCTACCACCGATAAGAGCGCCGGAGCGAAATCACCGAGCCGGTCTTTGGATACGCCACTCTGATGAACATAGCGACAGTACTTGTGTTGAACATGTATAGGGACGGGGCCACACTGATGAGGTGAGCGCGCACCATGTTCCTTCGGCGGGCGGGGGCAGCCCGCTCGCGGAACCGCGAGGGTCGCTTCTCACCGTCGTGGACGAACGATCACGGGTGCTGATGTGGACCTCTACGGCAGTTCAACGCCTTGGCCACAGCGCAGCTGAGACCGTAGGTCGCGATATCGGTGAAGTTCTCGGAATCGATCTTCCCTGGGGGCCTATTCCTCGGGATTGGCGCGGAACGTTGCTGGCGCGGCATCGAGGCGGTCGACATCTGAGACTCCCGCTCGCATGCTATGCACTGGCGCGGAATGTGGGTCCCAAGGCGTTGTGGCTCCTGATTCTTGAGGATCAACCGGACAATATGGGGAATCAGCAGGAAGAAGCACTGTCGAACTGGGTTCTCACAAGCTCTCCAATTGCCGTATCGGTTTACGATACGAACATGAATTGCGTGCGCCAAAACGTTGCCATGAGGAAATTGTCTGGCCTTCCAGATAAGGCCAGACTTGGACAAGGGCTGACTGCCGCTTTCAGGGAAGTTCAGGCAAGCGAATGGGGGGCTCAAGCACGCAAGGTACTGAAGAGCGGAAAATCGATAGAGGGAACGATCCGCGGGTATACAGCGGCAGACCCAGACCGTGATCATATATTCCGCGTCACGGCTTCTCCGCTTCGCGCCCCCAATGGAGATGTCGTCGGGGTGTGCACCACGGCCCTCGACGTCAGCGAGGAGTACCGAACCCGGCACCGCTTGGCTCTGTTGAACACGGCGAGTACGCACATCGGGAGCACGTTGGATGTAAAGCGTACCGGAGAGGAGCTGACGGAAGTAGTGGTTCCGGAGCTGGCAGACTTTGTCGGGGTTGACCTGCTGGAAGCACTGTTGAGCGGTGAGGAACCAGTCCACGGGCCCATCACTAGCTTCACCGTGCTGCGTAGGGTTGCTCACGCATCCGTGAGAGCGGGTATCCCAGAGGGTGCAGTCAGGATGGGTGACGTCGATCGATACTCGGCCAACTCACCACAGGCCCGTTGCCTGGCCACGGGAAAGTCGGAACTGCACCGTGTGGTGGATACCGATATCCGAAAGTGGATGGAGGAGGATCCGATTCGCGGCCTCCTCCTTGAGGAGGGGGGGCTCCACTCCTGGATGATTGTGCCGGTGATTGCGAGGGGTACCGCTTTGGGAGTCGTTATCTTCATTCGCGGCCAGAGGGCGGAGCCGTTCGAGAACGAGGATCTCGCTCTAGCCGAGGAGCTGATCTCACGAGCCGCAGTCTGCCTGGATAACGCACGACGCTTTACGCGTGAGAGAACGACCTCCCTCACCCTGCAACACAGCCTCCTACCGCAGCGTATACCAAGGCGTTCCGCGGTGGAGACCGCCTACCGATACCTGCCAGCAGTACCTCAACCGGGCGTGGGAGGCGACTGGTTCGACGTGATTCCCCTTTCGGGGGCCAGAGTGGCACTCGTTGTGGGTGACGTCGTCGGCCACGGTATCCATGCTTCGGCCACCATGGGACGTCTACGGACCGCTGTGCAAACCCTCGCCGATGTCGACCTGGCTCCTGATGAGCTCCTAACCCAACTTGATGACCTTGTCATTCGACTCACTGCGGACTCAGAGGCGGACACAAGCGCCGCAGAGCCAGGAGACGTAGGTGCCACCTGCCTTTACGCCGTCTACGATCCTGTTAACGGCTCCTGCTGCCTTGCTAGCGCTGGACATCTCGCGCCCGCACTTATCAGTGCAGACGGAGAAGTCACTTTCGTGGATCTCCACGCGGGTCCCCCTCTAGGCCTGGGAGGCCTCCCTTTCGAGGCTGCTAACATCACGCTTCCCGAAGGAAGCGTGCTAGCTCTCTACACAGATGGCTTGATCGAGTCTCGTGAACGCTCAATGGATGATGGTCTGGACGAGCTACAAAGCTGCCTGAAGCCTCAGGCAGAGTCTTTGGACACTCTTTGTGACCAAGTAGTTGAAGCAATGCTCCCAGTGCGGCCCACGGACGACGTCGCCCTCCTGCTGGCACGAGTACGACGTCTCAACAGTAGCCAAGTCGCAGTCTGGGACGTACCCACGGATCCTGAGGCAGTTGCGGGGATGCGGTCCGAAGCCATGCGCCAACTATCTCTGTGGGGCATCGAGGTGGCAGGGTTCGTCACCGAATTGGTTGTCAGTGAACTGGTCACGAACGCCATCCGGTACGGAGGTACCCCCATTGAGCTCCGCCTCATCCGCGACGAAACGTTGATCTGCGAAGTTGCTGATGGCAACAGCACCGCACCACATATGCGCAGAGCTCGGGATTTCGACGAGGGCGGTCGGGGACTGATGCTCGTTGCCCAGCTCACCCAGCGATGGGGCACGCGTCAGACGACGAACGGCAAGGTGATCTGGTGCGAGCAAGTCATCCCGCCGTCGTGACACCGTGAGCTTGTTCCGCTTTTACGGACACCATCGGTGTGGTGGTCAGGCTGCGAGTGCGGTCTCGTATTCGGCGGGGCTGCGGTAGCCGAGGCTGCTGTGCAGTCGGTGCAAGTTGTACCAGCCCTCGATGACCTCGTTGCCCAATTGCTTATGCGACGAGGTGTCGGCGTACGACCTAAGCTCCCCAGGCGCGTACGGATGAATGTCCCCAGCTATGTCGAGAGCAAGAGCACGGTTGCGCATTTTCGTTGAGGTCGTCGGCCAGGCCAGAGACACTCGCACGATGAGTGTTAGCGCATCGCCCGGATCGGTCGAACGGGGTTGGGACGGGCCGTGGTATCGGGTTCGCACGGACGCCTTCGAGGCATCGTTCCTGCCCAGTCCGGACGAGGAGCTGGACGCAGTGTGAACCGCTCCGGGTTCGGTAGAGAGCTGGGATGTCACGCGCTGACGGGTTCGTTGGCGTGCGTGTGTTGGTGATG
>NZ_JAGXJL010000565.1:0-210 GCF_019091475.1 Streptomyces sp. GbtcB6
TCTCACCAGGTGTGGCCCCCCTTCTCCCGAAGTTACGGGGGCATTTTGCCGAGTTCCTTAACCATAGTTCACCCGAACGCCTCGGTATTCTCTACCTGACCACCTGAGTCGGTTTAGGGTACGGGCCGCCATGAAACTCGCTAGAGGCTTTTCTCGACAGCATAGGATCATCCACTTCACCACAATCGGCTCGGCATCAGGTCTCAGCCT
>NZ_JAGXJL010000566.1:0-205 GCF_019091475.1 Streptomyces sp. GbtcB6
GACCGTGATGGAACTGTTCCGGCGGTGGACCGTTGAGACGCCGGAGGCGGCCGCCCTGCAGGCAGTCGAGGGCCGAAGGCTGTCCTACGCAGAGGTGGATGCGCGCTCTGATGCCATGGCGCGGGGCCTGGTGGCGCGTGGTGTGGGTCGGGAGTCGCGGGTGGGGCTGTGCCTGCCGCGTGGGGTCGAGGCGATCGTGGCGATC
>NZ_JAGXJL010000567.1:0-203 GCF_019091475.1 Streptomyces sp. GbtcB6
CGGTTGGTGGAGGGTGCTGGGGTGTCGGCGGGTGTGGTGTTGGCGCGTCGGGAGCGTCCGGAGCGGGTTCCGTTGTCCTTTGCGCAGCAGCGGATGTGGTTCTTGAACCGGATGGACGGCTCTGACACCGAGGGCGCTGCGGCCTACAACCTTCCCTTTGCCCTGCGTTTGACGGGAAGTGTTGATGTGGGGGCGCTTGAGGC
>NZ_JAGXJL010000568.1:0-200 GCF_019091475.1 Streptomyces sp. GbtcB6
GGACCGTTCGCGCAGGAGGAGCGGCAGCGGTGGCAGGAGCGCCGGCGGACGCTCCGGCTGGAGCGGCTCAAGTGCCTGGTCCTGCTGGGCCGGTTCGGCGATGCCCTCGACGACCTGAGCGGCCTGTCGGCGTCTTCGGCGGCCGACCGCTACGACGAGTCGCTGACGGCCCTGCGCATACGGGCCTTGTACGGCTGCGG
>NZ_JAGXJL010000061.1:0-50805 GCF_019091475.1 Streptomyces sp. GbtcB6
TCGTCGAGAGCGACGTCAGCTACCTGCGCCGCAAGATCGACCACGTCCGGTCCGGCCTCATCCACACCGTGCGGGGCGGCGGCTACCTGATGAAGCCCGCCGAAGCGAAGCGATGAGACGCGGCCCGCGCAGGCCGCGTCGGCCGCGCAGCCTGCGCTCCCGGATGATCCTCTCCAGCAGCCTGCTGCTGGCCGCGCTCTCCGTCGTGATCATCGCCATCACCGGGCTGGCCATGCGCACCTACCTGATGACCGGCCTGGACCAGCGCCTGGACGCCCTCGCCGAGCACTCGTCGGCCGCCCGCGGCCAGATCGGCGCCCCGACCAGCGGCCTGCCCTACCTCAGGGCGTTCGGGGTCCCGGCGGGCACCATCGGCGTCTCCGTGGCCGGCCGGCACGGCGCGGGCACGGTCCGGCACGCGGCGGTGGTCACCGGCTCCGGGGAGCTGACCGCCCCGACCGCCGGGCAGCGGCGGATCCTCGCCACGGTCGAGGCCGACGGCCACCGCCACACCCTGGACCTGCCCGGCCGCGGCACCTACCGGGTCAAGGCCGTGCGCGCCGACTCCCGGAACACCGAGATCACCGTCGTCACCGCACTGTCGGTGCGCCCGGTGGACCGGATGCTCGGCCGGCTGCTCGCCGTCGAGTCGGCGATCGCGGCCGCCTCCCTCGCCGTCGCCGCGCTGATCGGGGCCACCGTGATCGGCCGTCAGCTACGGCCCCTGCAACGCGTCGTCGCCACCGCCACCCGCATCTCCCGCGAACCGCTCGGACACGGTGAGGTCCGCGCCCTGGAACGGGTGCCGGAGGCCGACTGCGCCACCGAGACCGGACGGCTCGCCGAGGCCGTCAACCGGCTGCTCGGACACGTCGAGAGCGCCCTCGCCGACCGCTACGCCACCGAACTGCGCATGCGGGACTTCCTCGCCGACGCCGGCCACGAACTGCGCACCCCGCTCGCCTCCGTCGCCGGCCACCTCCAACTGGTGCGCCGCGCCCCGAAGTCGGCGGCCCCGCAGGCCGAGTACGCGCTGGGCCGCATGGAGTCCGGCATCGGCCGGATGCGCACCCTCGTCGAGGACCTGCTGCTCCTCGCCCGCCTGGACACCGGCCGCCCGCTGGCCCACGAGGAGGTGGGCCTCGGCCCGCTGCTCGCCGAGGCCGTGGCCGACGCCCGCGCGGCCGGACCCGACCACCGCTGGGAGTTCCTGATGCCGGGCGGCCTGGTGCTGGCCGAGGGCGACCCGGACCGCCTCCACCAGGTCGTCGCCAACCTCCTCGCCAACGCCCGCACCCACACCCCGCCCGGCACCAAGGTCACCGTGACCGTCCGGACCGTCGGCGACCAGGCGGTGGTCAGGGTCGCCGACAACGGCCCCGGCATCCCGCCCGAGCTGCTGCCCCGCGTCTTCGAGCGGTTCGCCCGCGGCGACGCCTCCCGCTCCCGGGCCACCGGCAGCAGCGGCCTCGGCCTCGCGATCGTCGCCGCCGTGTCCGCCGCCCACGGCGGATCAGCCGAGGCCAGCAGCGAACCGGGCCGCACGGTGTTCACCGTACGACTGCCGCTCTGCCCGGCGTACGCCGGTGAGGTGAACCCGCCCCGGAAACCCATTGGACGTGAACTCCCTTTCGGATAAGGGTGGTTGGCTGAGCGGACCACGAAGGACGAGGAGACGGCGTATGAGCAGGGTCTGGCTGATCACCGGCGCGAGCAGCGGCTTCGGCCGGGCGCTCACCGAGGCCGCGCTCGCCGCGGGCGACACCGTGGTCGGGGCGGCCCGGCGCCCCGAGGCACTGGCGGAGCTGGCCGCCGCCCACCCCGGCCGGGTGGACCCGGTCCGCCTGGACGTCACGGACACGGCGGCGATCGAGCCCGCCGTGGCGGACCTGATCGCCCGGCACGGGCGGATCGACGTCCTGGTCAACAACGCGGGCCGCACCCATGTCGGCGCCTTCGAGGAGACCACCGACGCCGAACTGCGCGACCTGTTCGACCTGCATGTGTTCGGCCCGGCCGCGCTGGTCCGGGCGGTGCTGCCACACCTGCGCCGGCAGCGCTCCGGGGCGATCGTGCAGATGAGCAGCATGGGCGGGCAGATGTCCTTCGCGGGCTTCTCGGCCTACAGCGGCACGAAGTTCGCGCTGGAGGGCATGTCCGAGGGGCTCGCCGACGAGGTGCGGGAGTTCGGCGTCAAGGTGCTGATCGTGGAGCCGGGCGCCTTCCGTACCTCGCTCTTCGACACGGGCCGGGCCGGGGCCAGCGACGACACCGGTGTCTACGCCGGGGTCGCCGCGACCCGCGCGGCCGTCGGGGGCGGCGACGGCAGCCAGCCCGGCGACCCGGCCAAGGCGGCCGCCCTGATCCTCGCCGCCCTGGACGCCGAGGAGACCCCGCTGCACCTCCCCCTGGGCGACGACGCGGTGACCGCAGTACTGACGCAACTCGACGTCGTACGAGGGGACATCGCCGCCTGGGAGAAGCGCACGCGGGCTACTGACTTCGGCTGAGCATCAGCGCCCCGTAAGGGGCGCGGGGAACTGCGCGACCAGCCACGACGGCGCCGCAGACGAACGACGGCGCATCGCGGCACTTACAGCTGGCCCACGGCTGTCGGCTCCGTAACCCACCCCGCCGCCAGCACCAGCCGCGTCTGCCGGTGCACGGCGAGGAAGCCGAACGGCCGGTCGAAGGCGGCCCGCACCACGGTGGACTCGTGCCGGTGCTGCGGCGGCCCGCCGCCCGGCGCCGCCACCACGGCAGTGACCGCGGCGGCCCGGAAGCCCAGCGGCCCGAACTCCGCGACCGCGGACTGCCCGGCCGCCCCGATGGCGAGCGGCGCGGTGCTGATCCCGGGGAAGTGCCCCTCGCGGGCGTCCGCGGCCGTGGAGAGCCCGAACAGCCCGTGGAGCTGGAGCAGGTCGTGGTCGGCGCGGACCGCGAAGCCCGGGGTGGTCACGTCGAGCCGGATCGGGTCCGGGGCCACGGACGGCTGCCGCTCCACGACCACACCCGGCCCCGCGGGCCCGTACGGGAGCTGTCCGCCGGTCGTCACCGGGAGGGCGCGCTCCAGGACGCCTATGCCGGTGTGCAGCACCTGCCCCGGGGCCATCCCCTCGGCGCCCAGCACGAGGTGCACGTCGAGACCGTTGTCGCCCAGGATCTTCAGCGTGGTGACGTGCCCCTCCGGACCGGCGGTCACCCCGATCCGGTCCAGGCGGACACTGCTGCGGTGCAGACCGGCCAGGTCCCGCCCCTGCCAGGGCCCGGAGCCGGGCCGCAGCATCGTCTCCCGGAACGGGTGCTGCCAGTCCGTGCGCAGCGCCAGCGCGGTCGCCAGCACCATCCGGGCGCCCTCGGCCGGCCGGACCGGCATCCGCTCGACCAGCCCCTCGGTGCGCTTGGCCGCCCACGCGTCCAGCGCCTCCTGGGAGGCCGCGAGATCGGCGCCGAGCACCCCGTGCGCGTCGGCGGGCAGCCCCGCCGCCCACTGCTCGCGCAGCTCCAGCGCCCGGTCGGTCCACAGCCCCAGAGCCGCCCCGACGCCCGCCATCGAGTCGAGCCCCGTGAGTAACTCCCGCGCACCGGCGGCGGCCTGGTCCGCTTGCATCCCCACGGCCCGGGTCAGTTCGTCCCGGGCCGGGCCCGCGGCGCCGTCGGCGAGAAAGGCCAGCAGCGGCCAGACACCGGCGGCCGAGATGACGGTGCCCTGTCTGGTCTGCCGCGCCCAGCGTGCGGTGAGCGCGTTGACGGCGCGGACGGTGTCGTTCATTCGTCGTGCTCCCAGGTGTACTCGGGGAAGGGCGGAGGATCCGTCACCCAGCCCGCCGCGAGGACGAGCCGGGAGTGCCGGTGCAGGGCGAGAAAGCCGAAGGGGCGGTCGAAGGCAGCGCTGATCCGGGTGGTGACGTAACGCCGCTCGGGCGGGGGGCCCGCTGCGGCCATTCCCGCCGGCAGGCCCAGTGCGTCCGACAGTTCGCCGCGTGCCCTGCCGCCTTCCCCACCCTCATTCCGCCCCCGTTCACGGCACGCTTACGATGCGCGCAGTCGTACGTCAGTTCAGCCGTCCGTTTCCACGCGGCCCGACGCCCCCTCAGGAGCACGGTACCGGTGTCCATACCTCCGCCCCCCGGCCCCCACCAGCCACAAGGGCCCTACCCACCGCCCCAGTCGGGCCAGCCGCAGTACCCGCAGTACCCGCAGGGACCGTACGGGCAGCAGCCGCCGTACCCCGGGCCGTACCAGCCCTGGGGGCAGGGCTACGGCCCCTACGCCGCCCAGCCGCCCGTCAACGGGCTCGCCATCGCCTCCCTCGTGCTCGGGCTGCTGTGCTGTCTGCCGGGGGTGGGGCTGGTGCTGGGGCTGATCGGGCTGAGCCAGATCCGCAAGCGCGGTGAGCGCGGCAAGGCGATGGCGGTCACCGGGTCGGTGTTCTCCTCGGTCGGGCTGGCCCTGTGGGTGCTGGTGCTGGCCACCGGCGGGGCGGGCGAGTTCTGGGACGGCGTCAAGGAGGGCGTGAACGACAGCTCCAGCCTCTCCCTCTCCACCGGCGAGTGCTTCGACACCCCCGACGGCACGCTCACCGGCGACCTGGTCTCCGACGTCACCGTCGTGGACTGCGAGAAGGCGCACGACGGCGAGGTCTTCGCCACCTACCGGCTCAAGGGCTCGTCCTACCCGGGTGACGACAGCGTCGGCGACTCCGCCGACAAGCGCTGCTACGCCCTGGAGGACGGCTACGCGATGGACGGCTGGGCGATCCCCGGCGACGTCGACGTGTACTACTTCACGCCCAGCGAGGACAGTTGGGCGTACGGCGACCGGGAGGTCGCCTGCGTCTTCGGCAACACGACCGAGGGCCGGACCCTGTCCGGCTCGCTGCGCAACGACGAGAGCGTGCTGGACGCCGACCAGGTCGCCTACCTCGACGCCGCGCACGTCCTCAACTCCGCCCTCGGTGCGGTGCCCGAGGCCGAGTACGTCGAGGACGACCTGCCCGGCTACCGGCAGTGGGCGGACCGGGTGACCACGGCCATCGGCAAGCAGACCGCGATGCTCCGCGCGCACGGCTGGGGCCCGGACGCGAAGCAGCCGGTGAACGACCTGGTCGCGGACCTCGACCGGGCGAAGGCGGAGTGGGCGAAGGCCGCGAAGGCCACGGACGCGGACACGTACTACGCGCACTACGACAAGGGTTCGGCGCTGCTCGACCCGAAGCGGACCGTCACCGCGCGCAAGGCTCTGGGCCTCGCCACGACTCCGCCCTCGTACGACGACGGAGGCACCGGCTCCGGCAGCGGAGGAAGTGGCTCCGGCCTGGAGGTGTGATCGCGGCTATAACGGGGAGAAAGTGCCTGCGTAAAGCCTCCCCCCGCCACATGTCATCACATCGAGTGATTCTCTGGCCTTTGCTTGCAAGGCTCAACCCACGGTTGCCACGCTGTTGCTGTCTGTACAACCTGATGGGAGCGGCCAGTGACTTTCGGTGAGCAGCCGGCGTATCTGCGTGTCGCGGGTGATCTCCGCAAGAAGATCGTCGACGGTTCGCTGCCGCCTCACACCCGGCTGCCCTCCCAGGCCCGCATCCGTGAGGAGTACGGCGTCTCGGACACGGTCGCCCTGGAGGCCCGCAAGGTGCTGATGGCCGAGGGGCTGGTCGAGGGCCGCTCCGGCTCCGGGACCTATGTGCGCGAGCGTCCCGTGCCCCGGCGGGTGGCCCGCTCCGGGTTCCGCCCGGTCGGCGGTGCCACCCCGTTCCGGCAGGAGCAGTCGGACGCGGCCGCGCGCGGCACCTGGGAGTCCCGCAGCGAGCAGGCCGAGGCCGGCGCCGCGATCGCCGACCGGCTCGCCATCCACGTCGGCGACCGCGTGATGCGCACCCGGTACCTGTTCCGGGACGCGGGTGAGCCGATGATGCTCTCCACCTCCTGGGAGCCCCTCGCCGTCACCGGCCGCACCCCTGTGATGCTGCCCGAGGAGGGTCCGCTCGGCGGGATGGGGGTGGTCGAGCGGATGCGCGCCATCGACGTCGTCGTGGACAACGTCACCGAGGAGGTCGGTGCCCGCCCCGGCCTCGCCGAGGAACTGCTCACCCTGGGCGGGGTCCCCGGCCATGTCGTCCTGGTGATCCAGCGGACGTACTACGCCTCGGGCCGCCCGGTGGAGACCGCGGACGTCGTCATCCCGGCCGACCGCTACCGGGCGTCCTACCATCTGCCGGTGAAGTAGCGCGCGTACCACCTCTGCGTGAAGTAGCGCACACCCTTGCGATGGTTGACGCCTTCACCACTCAGGCCCGGACCTGCGTCCCGGCGTTGGAATCCGGCCGTTTTCCCAGGTGGCCCCGGCTGTCCCCGGTATGCTCGCGACCCGAAGTGAAAGGCGCGCGAACGGCGCATTCGTCACCGTGCGCCCCCACCGTTCTGGCTGGTTGCGTACCTCTTTGTGAAAAGGCGTATTCGCTGCGTAAAGGTTAGGCGTACGCTCGGGCATATGCGGAGTGCGGTTTCCTTAGCGGGGCGGGGATGGGCGGGAGCCGGGAGATGCGGAGGGGCGCGATGACGGAAGGCACGGTCTCTCTCCCCTGGCTCGTCATACGGCAGGACGACAACGGCAATCGCTACCGCGTCGGCCGGTACGCGACCCGGGCCGAGGCGCAGAAGATCGCCGACAGTCTCGACGACCGCGGACACAAGCAGCTCTACTGGGTCGAGCGCATCGGCCACAGCAACGGGGACGGGGCCAGCCGGAACTGACCCTCCCGTAGGCTCCGGCCCATGAGCGAACGGATCGTGGTGGTCGGAGCCGCCCTGCTCGACGCCGGCCGCCTCCTCGCGGCCCGCCGCAGCGCGCCCCCCGAGCTGGCCGGCCGCTGGGAGCTCCCCGGCGGCAAGGTCGAGCCCGGCGAGACCCCCGAGCACGCCCTGGTGCGCGAACTGCGCGAGGAACTGGGCGTGGAGGCGGAGACGCTGACGCGGGTGCCGGGGGAGTGGCCGTTGCGGGAGCCGTACGTCCTCCAGGTGTGGACGGCCCGGCTCCACCCTCACTCGACCGCCCCCAAGCCTCTCCAGGACCACGACGAGCTGCGCTGGCTGTCACCGGAGGAGCTCTGGACCGTGCCCTGGCTGGACCAGGACGTACCGGCGGTACGCGAGGTGGCCGCGATGGTGGGACACGGGGCGTAGCCCCGGTTCCACCAGGGGGCGCGGGGAACTGCGCGACAAGCCACAACGCACCCGCAGGCGCCCGACACCCGCGCCCCCCGAGCTCCTAGGCGCCCGGCCCCCCCCCGGCGTAAGCCGTTCGCACCACAGTGCGCCCTCCCGTGCGGTACTGCCCCCCGGTAATCGGGTATGTGCCCATTAACCCCACGAAACCGGACAGGGGTGGGCTCGCAGCCAGGGAAGCGACTGGGAAGTGATCGGTGTGATCGACACCGACGGTGACACCGCCGAGTGGACCTTTCCCGCGGAACCGGGCGCCGTGCGCACCGCCCGGACCGCGGTCCGTGACCAACTGCGCGGGTGGGGCCTCGACACCCTCGCCGACATCACCGCTCTGCTGGTCAGCGAGCTGGTCACCAACTCGCTGCGGCACGCCACGGGCCCCATCGGCGTCCGCCTGATGCGGCCCGCCGGCCTCGGCGACACGCTCCGCGTCGAGGTCTCGGACCCGCTCCCGGACCCGCCCCGCGAACGCGCCGTCGGCCCCGACGACGAGAACGGCCGCGGTCTGCAACTCGTCGCGGGCTCCTCTCGCCGCTGGGGTACCCGGCCCGGAGACAACGGCAAGACGGTCTGGTTCGAGCTGGCCGTACCCGGGTGAACGGGGTGAACGGGGTGTACACGCGGTGCTACGCCGTCCACCCGCGAGAGTGGCTGATCAACACGTGCCGGAGTACGTGATTCGACGGCGTGTTCCCTGGTTAGAAGACTGGAAGTGTTGTCACGGTCCGGTCCGGAAATCGTCGGGACCGTGCTGTGATCGTGAACACCGTGTCAGGCGGCGCCGTAGTGCTGGATACTGCGGGCAGCCGCACCCGGTGACCGGTGCCGGACGCGGTGAGCTGGAGGGGACGGTTCGCGTGAGCGAGATACCAGCTAAGGCCACGGAGTCCGAGGACCCGTCGGACGGCGCGAGGGCGGGGACCGCGGAGACAGCCGCGGCGGCCCCTGGCGACGCCATGTGGCAGAGCAGCCCGCCCGGCTCGATCTACGACTACATCAAGGTCGCCTCGTTCTCCATCGGCGCCGGCGGCCTGGTCGACCAGTGGAGCCTGCGCGCCGAGCAGATCTTCGGCATCCCCGCCGAGCGCGCCGTAGGCATGGACCCCATCGAGGCGTTCATAGACCCGGACCTGCGCGAGCGCGGCCAGCGGAAGATGGCCGAGATCCTGGACGGGCGGGAGTGGACCGGGGTGGTCCCGTTCCGGATGCCCGGCACGGCGGACGGTGAACGCGGCGAGGAGGGCATCGCCGAGGTCTATGTCATGCCCACCCGCACCGCCGAGGGCGAGAACGCGGCCGTGTGCATAGTGGTGGACGTCCGCACCCTGCGCAGCATCGAGACCGACCTGGCCGCCTCGCAGTCGATATTCGGTCAATCTCCGTTCGGCTTCCTGCTGATCGACCCCGACCTCAGGATCCGCCGCGCCAACGTGCAGTTCTCCTCCATCTTCGGCGGCACCCCCGACGACCACCGCGGCAAGGGCGTCCACGACTACCTGCCGCGCTCCGAGGCCGAGCGGGTCGCGGCCACCCTGCGCCGGGTCCTGGACACCGGCAACTCCATCACGGACATGCACGTGACCGGGTTCGTGCCGGGTTCCGAGCAACGCCGGCACTGGTCCATCAACCTCTACCGGGTGCACAGCGGCTCCGGCCGCCCGATCGGCATCGCCTGGCTCGGCCAGGACATCACCGCGCGCCGCGCCGCCGCCCGCGAGGCCGCCGCGGCCCGGCGGAATCTCGCCCTCCTCAACGAGGCCGGCGCCCGCATCGGCAACTCCCTCGACCTGGAGACCACCGCCCGCGAACTCCTCGACGTGGTCGTGCCCGGCTTTTGCGACCTCGCCACCGTCGATCTCTACCAGGGCCTGCTGGCCGGCGACGAGACCCCGCCGGGCCTCGCGGACGGCAGCGCCGAGCTGCGCCGGGTCGCCTTCGCCAGCGCGGTCTCCGACGCCCCCTTCGTGGGCGGCGGCGTCCCGGTCGCCGTCGGCGCGGTCCACCACTACCCCTTCAACTCCCCGTGCGCAGACGCCCTGCGCACCGCCCGCCCGCAGCATGTGCCGGCCGCGGAGGGCGGCCTCGTCCAGTCCACGCTGGCCGTGCCCATGGTCGCCCACGACACGGTCGTCGGCCTCGCCCAGTTCGCCCGCACCAAGGGCAGCGAGCCGTTCGGCGACCGGGACCGGGACCTCGCCGTGGAGCTGGCCGCCCGCGCCGCCGTCTGTATCGACAACGCCCGCCTCTACCGGCGCGAGCACGAACGCGCGTTGATACTGCAACGGTCCCTGCTGCCGCCAGGCGACCCGGAGGCCTCGGGCCTGGACATCGCCTGCCGTTACCTCCCCGGCAACGCGGCCACCGAGGTCGGCGGCGACTGGTTCGACGTCATCGAACTCCCCGGCCACCGCACGGCGCTGGTGGTGGGCGACGTGATGGGCCGGGGTCTACGCGCGGCGGTCGCGATGGGTGAACTCCGCACGGCGGTCCGCACGCTGGCCCTGCTCGACCTCGAACCGGCCGAGGTGCTCTCCGCGCTGGACGAGATCGCCCGCGGCCTCGGCACCCCCGGCGGGGTCCAGCAGGCCACCCGCACCGCCCGCCAGCCCCGCGACGCCGACCTCTCCGAGGTCTACCTCGCGACCTGTGTGTACGCCGTCTACGACTCCGTCACCCGGCGCTGTACGTTCGCCAACGCCGGCCATCTGCCCCCGGTCCTGGTCGAGCCCGGCGAGGACGCCCTGATGCTCGACGTCCCGCCCGGCATGCCGCTCGGCGTCGGCGGCGAGCCCTTCGAGGAGGTCGAGGTCGAACTCCCCGAGGGAGCCCTCCTCGCGCTCTACACCGACGGCCTGGTCGAGTCCCGCGACCACCCCCTGGACGAGGGCCTCCAGGCCTTCGTCGGCGCCCTCACCGACCCGTCCCAGCCCCTGGAGGACGTCTGCGACCACGTCCTCAACACCCTCGACACGCACCACGGCGAGGACGACATCGCGCTGCTGATGGCACGTGTACAGGGGCTGCCGGCCGAGTCGGTCGGCGACTGGGCGCTGCCGCGCGAGCCGCGCAGTGTGGGCCGCGCCCGTGAGTACGCCCGCGGCCAGCTGGTCACGTGGGGCCTGGAGCCGCTGGTCGACACGGCGGAGCTGCTCGTCAGCGAGCTGGTCACGAACGCCCTGCGGTACGGCGAGGGCGAGATAAGGCTACGGCTGCTGCTCGACCGCACGCTGGTGTGCGAGGTGTGGGACTCGGGCCTGGTCCAGCCGAGGCGCCGTAGGGCGCGGGACACCGACGAGGGCGGGCGTGGACTGCAACTGGTCGGCCTGCTCAGCGCGGCGTGGGGCTCACGCCGGACGCCGCGCGGGAAGACGGTGTGGTTCGAACTCCCGCTGCCGGACGGGGAGACGGGCCTGACGGACCCTGCGGAGGCTCTGCTCAGCCTGTTCTGAGGAGGTCGTGGTCATGGCGCGGCGCCGTGGGGCTGATCGCGCAGTTCCCCGCGCCCCTGAAGGGGCGCTCGTGCGGCTCCTGTTCTTTTAGGGGCGCGGGGAACTGCGCGACAAGCCCCCACCCACCCGTGGCCGCCCGCCGCCCCCCCGCGGCACCCCCTGACGCGCTACCCCAGCCTCCCCCTGCTCTCCGGCCCCCCGAAGGTCACCACCGGCCCCCCGTCCCCTTCCTCGCCCAGCAGCACACCCCCGAGCACCGCCCCCGCGACCCCGCTCCCATGCACGGCCTCCCCGGCGAACGGGTTCCCGTGCGCCCGCACATCCCGCTCCGCCAGCTCCCGCGCCTTCCGGGCGAGCCGGTCCGCATCCGTCGGCGCCGCGCCCCGCGCCCCCGCCAGCAACGCCCGCGCCTCCGCCCCCACCGCCGCCCGATGCGTCCCGACGAAGTCGTCCGCCGCCCCCAGCGCACTCCGTGCCACCAGCCCCGCCCCCGCCGCGATCACCCCGGACCGCCCGCCCCCCGTCCCCTCCACCGCCCGCACGACCCGGCGCAGCGCGTCCAACGCGTCGTACGGCCCACCGGTCATCTCTTCCCGTACGGCGGCCAGTACGGCGTCGGCGTGCGCCAGCCGCGCAGGCAGGGCCGTCCCCCGCAGACCCGCCAGCTCCGCCTCCGCGCCCGTCAGGGCGGCCGGCAGCAGCTCCGCCGCCGTCCGCAGCTCCCGGACCAGCCGTTCCACCCCGCCCAGCAGCACCCCGGCCTGCGCCACGGCCCCCTCGGCGGCCCGCACCCCCCGCCGGGACCCGTCGCCGTCGCCCGAATCGGCGTCCTGGCGGGCCTGGTTGAGCCGTGAGGTCGCGAACACCAGCCGGTCCTTGGCCTGTTCGACGTGTCCGACGACGGAGGCGACCGCCGTCGCGCCGTACCGCTCACCCCCCTCGGCCAGCGCGCCCGCCACCCCGCCGGTCCGCCCCGCCAGCTGCCGGAACCGCCCCTCGGCCACCGCCAGCGCATCCCCCGTGTCCCACTCGGCGTCGAACTCCGGCGCCCCCGCGTCCAGTTGCCGCCCCGCCTCCGCGGACCGCCCTATCACCCCCACCAGTGCCT
Organism: Streptomyces sp. GbtcB6; assembly: GCF_019091475.1. Taxonomy (NCBI): domain Bacteria; kingdom Bacillati; phylum Actinomycetota; class Actinomycetes; order Kitasatosporales; family Streptomycetaceae; genus Streptomyces; species Streptomyces sp. GbtcB6. Next base: position 11,784 of record NZ_JAGXJL010000061.1, read on the forward strand.
GACGCCGGCCGGCGTCGTCCCCGGGCACCCCCTCCTCGTACCGCCGCCATATCGCGAACGCGGCCGCCAGCTCGGTCTCGGCCGCCCGCAGGGCCCGTAGGACGGGCTCGCCCCCGTCGACGTACCCGAGCGCCTCCCGGCTGGTGCGTACGCAGTCGTCGGCCAGGACCAGGGAGGCGCGGGCCTGCCGCTCGACGTCGACGGGCGACGGAGCCGGCGGGGCGGGGGAGAGGATCCCCGGCGTGGTGCGGGAGCGGGCCCGCCGTATCCGGCGTACGTATCCGTAGCCGCCCAGGGCGCCGGCGGCCGCGACGGCGACGAGCGGCAGGACGTAGTCGGTGGCCGACGCCCCGTCCGCCGCCTGGGCCGCGGCGACCGTCCCGCCGCCCGTCACGGGAACCGGATCTTGAGTGGCGCTCGTCATCACCGGCAACACCAGCCAGACCACCCCGGCCACCCCGCCCAGCACCGCATGCCCCACCCGCACACCTATGTGCCCGGTGGCATGCCTCGGCCGACCCCGGATCAAGGATGACGTCACATTTCGGAGCGTATGGGCAGCTAGTCGCCTTCGCGACCGGGGCGGAGACAGCCGGGGGACAACGAGAAAAGGGGGACAGAACATGAAACGGAGCCCGAACCCGGAGAGAGACCCCACAACCACCGACAAACCGAACTCCACCCAGCCGCCACCCGCACCCGCCGACGGCCGGAACTCCGAGCAGCCGTCACCCGCACCCGCCGACGGACCGGTCTCCGGACAGGCGTCACCCACACCCGCCGACGGACCGGCCCCCCTGTCGGTCTCAGCCACAGCCGCCGATGCGCCCGCACCCCCACTGGGGCCACCCGCACCCGACGGCGAGAGCCGCACGGGCTGGGCGGGTGGGAAAGCGAAAGTCGGCAGATGGACGCTGCGCGTCGTCGTCGTGCTGCTGGTCCCCCTCCTCATCGCCGAGACCGCCCTCCGCATCAACTACACCGGCGACCCGAAGGCCGGTACGTACAGCAGGAGCCGGGACTCCCTCTGGCTCGGTCACGCCTGGGTCGACGGTCGTAAGACCGACGCCGACGTCACCGCCCTCGCCGCCCGGCTCGCGGACACCGGCATACGCGACCTCTACGTCCATGCCGGACCACTTGAGCACAACGGCACGCTGCCCAAATCGGCCTATCCCAAGGCTCGTTGGCTGATAACAGCCGTGCATCGAAAACTCCCCGGCGTCCGGGTGCAGGCCTGGCTCGGGGACGAGGTCGCGCCCGAGAAGCCGTATGCCATGCATCTGGAGAAGGAGGAGACGCGGGATGCTGTCGTGGAGTCCGCCCGGCAGGTCGTCGGTGCCGGGTTCGACGGGGTCCACTTCGACCTGGAGCCCCTGCACTCCGGCGACCGGAACTACCTCGCCCTCCTCGACGCCCTGCGCCCCGCAACCCCGCTGCTCTCCGTCGCCGCACACCAGATCGATCCGCTCCCGGCCTTTCACTCCTTCTGGGGTACTGTCACCGGTCATCCCAAATGGTGGTCACAGGAGTATTTCGGGCAAGTCGCTCGTCGGGTGGATCAGATCGCGGTGATGTCGTACGACACCATGCAGCCCCTGCAGAGCCTGTACGGCGGCTACGTCGCGCAGCAGACGAGCCTTGCGCTGGAGGTCACGCCCAGGTCGACCGAGCTTCTCATGGGGCTGCCCTTCTACCACGAGAACCGGTTCGGGCACTGGGCGCACGCCGAGACCGTGCCGGCGGCCGTGCGCGGGGTTCGGCTGGGACTGTCACGGACGGACGCGGATCGCGCTAACTTCGGCGTCGCCCTGTACGTCGACTTCGCCGCCACCGAGGATGACTGGACCTCTTATCGGAAGGACTGGGTTCGTACGCCATGACAACCGCTCGTGCCCACCTCACCCGTGACGACCTCGCGTCGCTCTCCCGCGAGGCCCTCGGCCGTGCCCCCGCCGCGGTCACCCGGCTGCGCGGAGGGAGCAAGAAAGGCGTCTACCGGCTCGCCCTCGACAACGGCCGCAGCGCGATCGCGTATGTCTGGTCCCCGGAGGAGGACTACTGGGGGCCCGCCGACGTCGACATCCGAGACCCCTTCGCGCACGCCTCGGGTCTCGGCCTCTTCCTGTCCGCCCACGACCTGCTGACCGAACTCGGCGTGCGCACCCCGCGCCTGCTGTTCGCCGACGAGGACGCCGAACACCTGCCCGCCTACGCCGCGGTCGTCGAGGACGTCCGCGGCGGCAGCCTGGAGGTGCTGCTGCGCAGCGACCCGGGCGCCGCACGGGTGCCGCTGGCCCGGCTGGCGGGAACGCTCGGCGTGCTCCGCGAGTGCGTCTCCGCCGGGTACGGCAAGGCCGCCCTGGTGGAGGAGGGCGGGAAACCGCGCGGCAGCTCCTGCGAACAGGTCGTCGCGGACCGCGCGATGCGCGACATCGCGGAGGTGGCCGAGCGGGACCCCCGGGTGCGCGAGGTACGGCAGGCGCTGGCCGAGTGGGTGCACGAGCTCTACGACGCGGTCGAACCGCGCGAGCACGCCTCCCTCGTGCACGGCGAACTCGGTCCGGACCACGTCCTGGTGACCGAGGAGGGCGACCCCGCGCTCATCGACATCGAAGGCCTGATGTACTTCGACGCCGAATGGGAGCACGTCTTCCTCGACCTCCGCTTCGGGCCCGCCTACGACGTGCTGCGCACCGCCGACCTCGACGAGGACCGCACGGCGTTGTACCGGCTGGCGATGCACCTCAACCTCGTCGCCGGGCCGCTGCGGCTGCTGGACGGCGACTTCCCGGAGCGGGAACAGATGCAGGACATCGCCGAGTCCAACCTGCGGCAGGTGCTCAGCCTCCTGCGGGGCGCCTCCTGATCTTCGAGCCGAGCCATACGAGGGGGTCGTACTTGCGGTCGACCGCCCGCTCCTTCAAGGGGATCAGGGCGTTGTCCGTGATGTGGATGCCCTCCGGGCAGACCTCCGTGCAGCACTTGGTGATGTTGCAGTAGCCGAGACCGTGTTCGTCCTGGGCCGTGCGCTTGCGGTCCAGGCCGGACGTCTCCGCCGCGTCCAGTGGGTGCATGTCCAGTTCGGCGACCCGCATGAGGAAACGGGGGCCGGCGAAGGCCGTCTTGTTCTCCTCGTGGTCGCGGACGACATGGCAGGTGTCCTGGCACAGGAAGCACTCGATGCACTTGCGGAACTCCTGCGAGCGGTCCACGTCCTCCTGGTACATCCGGTACTCGCCGGGGCCGAGGTCGGCAGGCGGTACGAACGACGGGACCTCCCTGGCCTTCTGGTAGTTGAAGCCGACGTCCGTGACCAGGTCCCGGATCACCGGGAAGGCGCGCAGCGGGGTGACCGTGATGGTCTCGTCCTGTTCGAAGACGGACATGCGGGTCATGCACAGCAGGCGCGGGCGGCCGTTGATCTCCGCCGAGCACGAACCGCACTTGCCCGCCTTGCAGTTCCAGCGGACGGCCAGGTCGGCGGCCTGGGTGGCCTGGATGCGGTGGATGATGTCCAGGACCACCTCGCCGTCGTTCACCTCGACCTTGAAGTCCTCCAGGCCGCCGCCCTCGACGTCGCCCCGCCACACCCGGAAGTGGGCCGTGTAGCCGCTCATTCGTACAGCTCCTCTTCGGCGAGGTACTTGACCAGCTCCTCCTTCTCGAAGAGGGCGAGCAGGTCGGCTCGGATGGGGTCGGTGCTCTCACGGGTGAGGGTGATCTGGCCGCGCTCCGGGTCGGTGGCGGCCAACCCGCCGGTGGGGTCGGCCAGTCGGCAGAGCAGGTTGACGGGGCGCCACCGGCGGTCCATGACCGGATGGTCCTCGCGGGTGTGGCCGCCGCGCGACTCGGTGCGCTCCAGCGCGGCGCGGGCCACGCACTCGCTGACCAGCAGCATGTTCCGCAGGTCCAGGGCGAGGTGCCAGCCCGGGTTGAACTGCCGGTGCCCCTCCACCCCGGCCCGGCGCGCCCGTACCCGCAGCTCGGCGAGGTTCTCCAGGGCCTGCTCCATCTCGCCCTCCCGGCGGATGATGCCGACCAGGTCGTTCATGGACTGCTGGAGCGCCTGGTGGAGGGTGTACGGGTTCTCCGGCGGGCCGGAGTCCGGTTCCTGGCCCTCGGCGGAGAAGGGCCGCAGCGCCTCGGCCGCCGCCGCGTCGATCTGCTCGTCGTCCACCGCCGGCCGCTCGTCGAGGTCCGCCGCGTGGTCGGCCGCGTGCCAGCCCGCCCGGCGCCCGAACACCAGCAGGTCGGAGAGCGAGTTGCCGCCGAGCCGGTTGGAGCCGTGCATCCCGCCGGCCACCTCACCGGCCGCGAACAGCCCTGGCACCCCGCGGGCGGCGGCGGTGTCGGAGTCCACCGCGACCCCGCCCATCACGTAGTGGCAGGTCGGCCCGACCTCCATCGCCTCCGCCGTGATGTCGACGTCCGCCAGCTCCTTGAACTGGTGGTACATGGACGGCAGCCGGCGCCGGATCACCTCGGCCGGCATCCGCGTCGACACGTCCAGGAAGACCCCGCCGTGCGGGGAGCCGCGGCCCGCCTTCACCTCGGAGTTGATCGCGCGGGCGACCTCGTCGCGGGGGAGCAGCTCCGGGGGACGCCGGTTGTGGTCCGGGTCCTCGTACCAGCGGTCGCCCTCCTCCTCGGACTCGGCGTACTTCTCCTTGAAGACGTCCGGGATGTAGTCGAACATGAACCGCTTGCCCTCGGAGTTGCGCAGCACCCCTCCGTCGCCGCGCACCGACTCCGTGACCAGGATCCCCTTCACCGACGGCGGCCAGACCATACCGGTCGGGTGGAACTGCACGAACTCCATGTTCAGCAGCGGCGCCCCGGCCAGCAGGGCCAGCGCGTGCCCGTCGCCGGTGTACTCCCACGAGTTCGACGTCACCTTGAACGACTTGCCGATGCCCCCGGTCGCGATGACGACGGCGGGCGCTTCGAGGACGAAGAAACGGCCCGTCTCCCGCTCGTACGCGAAGACCCCGGAGACGCGTGTGCCGTCTTTGAGGATCCGGGTGACCGTGCACTCCTGGAAGACCTTGAGCCGGGACTCGTAGTCGCCGGTCTCCTTCTTGTCCTCCTGCTGGAGCGAGACGATCTTCTGCTGCAGGGTGCGGATCAGTTCGAGACCCGTGCGGTCGCCGACATGCGCCAGGCGCGGGTACTCGTGGCCGCCGAAGTTGCGCTGGGAGATCTTGCCGTCCTTCGTGCGGTCGAAGAGGGCGCCCCAGGTCTCCAGCTCCCAGACCCGGTCCGGGGCCTCTTTGGCGTGCAGTTCGGCCATCCGCCACTGGTTGAGGAACTTGCCGCCGCGCAGGGTGTCGCGGAAGTGGACCTGCCAGCTGTCGTGCTCGTTGACGTTGGCCATGGCCGCCGCGATGCCGCCCTCGGCCATCACCGTGTGCGCCTTGCCGAACAGCGACTTGCAGATCACCGCCGTACGGGCGCCCCGCTCGCGCGCCTCGATCGCGGCGCGCAGTCCGGCCCCGCCGGCGCCGACGACCACGACGTCCCACTGCTGCCGCTCCACCGCTGACATCAGAAGCCCCTGTCTCAAAAGAATCGCGGATCGTCGAAGACACCGGACGCGAGCAGATAGACGTAGAAGTCGGCGAGCGCCACGCTCACCAACGACGCCCAGGCAAGCTGCATGTGCCGGTCGTTGAGCCGGCCGACGAACTGCCACGCCTTGTAGCGCACGGGGTGTTTGGAGAAGTGCTTGAGCTTGCCGCCGACGATGTGCCGGCAGGAGTGGCAGGACAGCGTGTACGCCCAGATCAGCACGATGTTGACCAGGAAGACGAGGGTGCCGAGGCCCATGTGGCCCCAGTTCTCGTGCGTGTCCCGGAACGACAGGACCGTGTCGTAGGTCAGCACGCAGGCGACCAGCAGGGCGAAGTAGAAGAAGTACCGGTGGACGTTCTGCAGGATCAGCGGGAAGCGGGTCTCACCGGTGTACTTCGCGTGCGGCTCGGCCACCGCGCAGGCCGGCGGGGACGCCCAGAAGCTGCGGTAGTACGCCTTGCGGTAGTAGTAGCAGGTCAGGCGGAAGCCCAGCGGGAAGATCAGGATGATGATCGCCGGGGAGATCGCCCACCAGCTGCCGAAGAGGTCGGCGTTCGGGCCGGACGGCATGGTCTTGCAGTTCTCGGCCAGACACGGCGAGTAGAACGGCGAGACGTACGGCGCCGAGTAGTAGTGCGCGTTCGAGAAGGCCCGCCACGTCGAGTAGACGACGAACGCGAACAGACCGGCCGCGGTGACGGCGGGTGCCAGCCACCAGCGGTCGGTCCGCAGGTGCGGGGCGGAGATCGCGGCGCGCGTACGGGTGCGTACGCCGCCGCTGTTCTGATGTGGTTCCGTACCAGTGGCCAACGGATGACTCCGGTCGGGTCGGGGGTCGGGTCCCTGCGGGCGGCGCTCCTACGGGGCGTGCCGGTCGCGGGCGCCGAGACCCTCGTCGTCCGTGTCCGTCCACAGGTTGATGTCGTACGGATCGTCGGAGATGGTGACGAGCTCGGGGCGTTTGCTCGGGGCGCCGGAGTTGGCCGCCTCCCGGAGCAGTGCCACGCTCTCGCGCAGGTGATCGGCGTCGGATCGGACGCGGCGCATCTCCAGTCCGCCGCTCCCGAGCTGCTGCTCCAGGCGGCCGACGGACCGGTTCAGGTCTTCTAGGCAACGCTGGACTGACGTCAGGTCGTCGTGCACGGACATGACGTGACCTCACTTCCGCGGACTTCGTGGTCCAAGGCGGCAACGTTCATGCGCCTGCGAGTGTTGCGCGTCACACCTACTGATGTGAAGCCATGTGCAGCGATTGGCGGATTGCGTGCCTCCGTCGCACGCCCGCACGCGCTCTGTGTGCGCCGGGGAAGAGCACGGCATTGCGCCGCACGGGTGGCCTTTGGCAGCCCCCGCCGCCGTGTCGTCCCCGGCCGACGGACCCCGTCCATTTCAGTGGGGTCCGTACTTCTGACGTACATGTGATCAACTCCAAAATACCCCCAAATGTGAACAGACCGCACCCTTGTCACGGGGCCTCCCGGAGGTAAGCAGAGATGTCTCACCACGGCGTCAGCCGTAGCGCCCCTTCAGGGGCGCGGGGAACTGCGCGACCAGCCACGACGGCGCCGCAGCCGAACGACGGCGGTACACCCCGGCGCTACCAGCGAAGCCTCGCCTTCCTCGCCGCAGGCGCGCTCGCGGTGCCCCTCCTCGCCGGCTGCGGTTCCGACGACGAGGGGAGCAAGCCGCTGGCCGGGCAGGACATCGTGCCGGTCGCCCGTGACGCGGTCGCCGAGGGCGGCATCCTGAAGATCGCCGTGGACGCCGTACCGGAGACCCTCAACACCTTCCAGGCCGACGCCGACGCGGGCACCACCCGGGTCGCCCAGGCCGTCCTGCCGTCGATGTTCACCATCGACGCCACCGGGAAGCCGGTCCGCAACCCCGACTACCTGGAGTCGGCGAAGGTCATCGAGACCGAGCCCCGTCAGGTCGTCCTGTACAAGCTCGACCAGCAGGCCGTCTGGAGCGACGGCCGGGAGATCGGCGCCGCCGACTTCGCCGCCCAGTGGCGCGCCCTGTCCGGCAAGGACTCCGCCTACTGGACCGCCCGCAACGCCGGCTACGACCGCATCGCCCAGATCGAGCGCGGCGCCAACGACCTGGAGGTCCGGGTCACCTTCGACCGGCCGTACGCCGACTGGAAGTCGCTGTTCTCGCCGCTGTACCCGAAGGACGTCATGGGCACCCCGGACGCCTTCAACGACGGCGCCCGCCGCAAGCTCACCGTCACCGCGGGCCCCTTCCGGGTCGACAAGGTCGACACCGCCAAGAAGGACGTCGTCCTCACCCGCAGCCCGCGCTGGTGGGGCCGCCCCGCCAAGCTCGACGAGATCGACCTGCACGCCGTGGACCGCGAGAAGCGGGCGTCAGCGCTCGCCGCCGGCACGGTCGACGTCGCCGACATCGACGCCTCCGAGGCCGAGCGGATCAGCATCGCCGGCCGCGAGAAGGGCACCGGCCTGCCGTTGCAGGGCGCCGGGAAGACCTCCGCGAAGAAGCTGCGGTCCTGGGCGCTGACCCTCGGCATGGCCGAGGAGAAGCTCCCCGAGGGGCCGAAGAAGCTCCGCAGGAGCATCGCCAAGTGGCTGGAGCAGCAGCACGAGCTGCGCGACTTCGAGGTCCGCAAGTCGCTGGAGCCCGCCTTCACCCAGCTCGCCCTCAACGGCTCCGAGGGCCCGCTCGCCGACGAGCGGGTGCGCCGGGCCGTCGCCCGCGCCCTCGACCGCAAGGCGCTCGCCAAGCTGGTGCTCACCCCGCTGGGGCTGCCCGCGGTGCCGGTCGGCAGCCATGTCGCCCTGTCCGGGCAGGCCGCCTACACCGACGGCAGCGGGGCCGTCGGCGACCTGGACACCCACGAGGCGCAGGCGCTGCTCGCCGACGCGGGCTGGGTGGCCGGCGGGCCGGTCAAGACCGGCGGCAAGGCGGCCGGCGCGGAGGACCAGAAGAAGGGCGACAAGGGCGACCAGTCGGACGGCGGGCACGACGGGCAGTACATCGTCGGGGAGGACGACAAGGCCCACGACAAGGACACCCGCGACCACCAGAAGGACCACGCCCACGGGGCGCCGGGGGCGTACGCGCCGAAGGGCACGGCGGCACCCAGGGGCGCGGGCGCGCCGGCCGGGCCGCTGGCCAAGGACGGCAAGGCGCTCTCGCTGCGGTTCGTGCTGCCGTCGGGGCCGGGCTCGGAGACGCTGCAGACGGTCGCCGACCAGATCTCGAAGATGCTGGACAAGGTGGGGATCGTGACCGAGATCCACAAGGTCTCGGACGACAGCTACTTCAAGGACCACGTCGCGTCCGGGCAGTACGACCTCGCGCTGTACTCGTGGCCGTCGTCGGCGTTCCCGGCGACGGACGCCCGGCCGATCTACGCGAAGCCGGTGGTGGCGGCCGACGGGTCGCTGAACGTCGAGCAGAACTACACGCGGGTGGGCACCGACCAGGTGGACCAGCTCTTCGACCAGGCGCTGGGCACGCTGGACGAGGACGAGGCGGACGGGCTGCTGCGCAAGGCGGACTCCAGGATCTGGGCGGCGGCGGGGTCGCTGCCGCTGTACCAGCGGCCACAGATCGTGGGCGCCCGGAAGGAGCTGGTGAACGTGGGCGCCTTCGGCTTCCAGACGCCGGTCTACCAGGACATGGGCTTCCTGAAGAAGGGCGCGAAGGTGTCGCCGAGCCCCAGCAAGGGGTAGGGCGGTTCGGGTGCTTTGTCGGGTGCGGGTGCGTGAGGGCTGGTCGCGCCCACGCGGCGGAGCCGCAAATTGATACCGCCCGCGCCCCTGGTTTCTCGCCTGATCGCTTGCTGATAAGTGCCCTGAGCTGCATATATGTATCCCCGGGAGCCGCCGGTCGAATGGCCCCGTACCATGGGGTGAGGCCGTGGCGTGTTCAGCCCGGCAGGGTCCGCGTAACACCGATGTACGCGCAGGCCCCTTCCTCACACTCCGGGAGTACGCCGCATCATGGCCACGCGCCACGACATCCGCAACGTCGCCATCGTCGCCCACGTCGACCACGGCAAGACGACCCTCGTCGACGCCATGCTGAAGCAGGCCGGTGCCTTCGCAGCGCACGCCGCCGAGTCGCTCGACGACCGAATGATGGACTCGAACGATCTGGAGCGTGAGAAGGGCATCACGATCCTGGCCAAGAACACGGCCGTGAAGTACCACCCCAAGGATGGCGGCGACGTCATCACCATCAACATCATCGACACCCCGGGCCACGCCGACTTCGGTGGCGAGGTCGAGCGCGGTCTGTCGATGGTGGACGCGGTGGTCCTGCTGGTCGACGCCTCCGAGGGCCCGCTGCCGCAGACCCGCTTCGTGCTGCGCAAGGCGCTCCAGCAGCGGCTGCCGGTCATCCTGTGCATCAACAAGACCGACCGTCCGGACTCCAGGATCGACGAGGTCGTCAACGAGACCTACGACCTCTTCCTGGACCTGGACGCGGACGAGGAGCAGATCGAGTTCCCGATCGTCTACGCGTGTGCGCGGGACGGCGTGGCCTCGCTGACCAAGCCCGAGGACGGCACTGTCCCGCAGGACAGCGACAGCCTGGAGCCGTTCTTCTCCACCATCCTGTCGCACGTCCCGGCCCCGCAGTACGACGAGGAGGCCCCGCTCCAGGCACACGTCACCAACCTGGACGCCGACAACTTCCTCGGCCGTATCGCGCTGCTCCGCGTCGAGCAGGGCGAGCTGCGCAAGGGCCAGACCGTCACGTGGATCAAGCGTGACGGCACGATGTCCAACGTGCGCATCACCGAGCTGCTGATGACCGAGGCGCTCACCCGCAAGCCCGCCGAGATGGCCGGCCCGGGCGACATCTGTGCCGTCGCCGGTATCTCGGACATCATGATCGGCGAGACTCTCGCCGACCCCGAGAACCCGATCCCGCTGCCGCTGATCACGGTCGACGAGCCGGCGATCTCGATGACCATCGGTACCAACACCTCGCCGCTGGTCGGCCGTGGCGGTACCGGCAAGGGCGCCGACAACAAGGCGGCCGTCAAGGACCGCAAGGTCACCGCCCGCCAGGTCAAGGACCGCCTCGACCGCGAGCTGGTCGGTAACGTCTCCCTCCGGGTGCTCGACACCGAGCGTCCGGACGCCTGGGAGGTCCAGGGTCGTGGTGAGCTGGCGCTCGCCATCCTGGTCGAGCAGATGCGCCGCGAGGGCTTCGAGCTGACCATCGGCAAGCCGCAGGTCGTCACGAAGGAAGTCGACGGCAAGACGTACGAGCCGGTCGAGCGCATGACGATCGACGTGCCCGAGGAGCACATGGGCGCCGTCACGCAGCTCATGGGCGTCCGCAAGGGCCGGATGGACAACATGTCCAACCACGGCTCGGGCTGGGTCCGCATGGAGTTCGTGGTGCCGTCCCGCGGTCTCATCGGCTTCCGGACCGAGTTCCTGACGCAGACGCGCGGCACGGGTATCGGGCACTCCATCCACGAGGGTCACGAGCCCTGGTTCGGCGCCCTCCAGACCCGTAACAACGGCTCGCTGGTCGCCGACCGCGCCGGCGCCGTCACCGCGTTCGCGATGACGAACCTCCAGGAGCGCGGTGTGCTCTTCACCGACCCCGGCACCGAGGTGTACGAGGGCATGATCGTCGGCGAGAACTCCCGCTCCGACGACATGGACGTCAACATCACCAAGGAGAAGAAGCTCACGAACATGCGGTCTTCGTCGGCCGACTCGTTCGAGGCGATCGTCCCGCCGCGCAAGCTCTCCCTGGAGCAGTCGCTGGAGTTCTGCCGTGACGACGAGTGCGTCGAGGTGACCCCGGAGGCCGTTCGCATCCGCAAGGTGAACCTGGACGCCCGCGAGCGGGCCCGCGCCGCCAGCCGCGCCAAGCACGGCTGATCGCAGGACACCTGAGCCCGGGTGCCCCCATCATGGGGGTGCCCGGGTTTTTTGCAACCCTTTTTCGGGCGGGCGGAAGTCGGCCATCCTCGACCTGGTGTCCGAAATGCGGAGATCCTCGCCCGATACCCATGTAACAAGTCCGTTTCGCGGCCTTCTCCCGTCGAACGCTTTGTCCATTTTTCGGAAGAACTACGTGCCAGCTGTGACTGAATTGAGATTTAAAGACAGTGGTCGGCACCTGGCTCATGGCAGATAGTTAGCCGCGTAGCGCTCGGGTCAATGGGTCTCGCGCTGTGGGGACAGCGCCCGACTCACGAGCACCAGGGGGTGTCTGACCCTCCGTCAGGGGTGTCGGAGGGTATGGACGGAAGCCTCCTGTTGGTGAACACGTGAAGTCATGAGGAGAAGTCCCATGTGCAGTGTCACAGGCATCAGGTGGGTTCCGTCGTCCGTTCCGTCCGCGTCGTCCGTTCCGTCAGACCGCCCTTGTTCGTCCGGCGGTTCGTCCTGAAGCAGCGGTCGGCCGTGTAGCGCCGTCGCTCGCCTACGCGCGTCCGGCTGCGGCATTCCCGCTCACCGCGGGCTGCCCTGACGCTTCATCGGATCACCGCTCATCGGATCACGCCTCGGTGGCCGCGCCCTCGTGCCGGTCGCCGGTTCGGCACACCCATACCTGTGAATTGGACGAACTGTGACAAGTCCTACGGACATTGAGGGCGGCGGAAGGTCGGCCGTCGTGGACGGCGGACCCGAGCCCGACACGAACACCGGGACGGTGAAGGTCGAGGGCCGGTCGCCGGGCCAGTTGATGTGGATCCGCTTCAAGCGCGACCGCACCGGCGTCATCTCGGCGTTCGTCGTGGCCTTCTTCTTCGTTGTCGCGGCGGCGGCCCCGCTGATCTCGAAGGTGTACGGCAAGGACCCGTACACCATCTACGCCGACGTACGCCCGGAACTCTTCGACAGTGCGGGTGTGCCGGTGCAGCCCAACGGCGGCATCAGCAGCGAGTTCTGGTTCGGCCTCGAACCCGGCAACGGCTACGACGTGTTCACCAAGCTGATCTACGGCATCCGGACCTCGCTGCTGATCTCCCTGGCGGTGACCGTCGCGGTCGTCCTCACCGGAATCCTCCTCGGTGTCACGGCGGGCTACCTCGGCGGCAAGACCGACTTCTTCATCGGCCGGCTCATCGACTTCCTGCTCGCCTTCCCCTCGCAGCTGTTCTTCATCGCCAGCATGCCGGTCGTGGTCTCGCTGTTCGTCAGCCCGCGCGACCAGACGCCGACCTACGTGCGCGTCGTCGCGCTGATCGCCGTCCAGTGGGTGCTCGGCTGGATGAGCCTCGCCCGCATCCTGCGCGGCACGACACTCGCCCTGCGAGAACGGGAGTTCATCGAGGCGGCCAAGGTGAGCGGCGCCTCGCCGTGGCGGATCATCCGCAAGGAGATCCTGCCGAACGTGGTGACACCGCTGCTGGTGCAGACCACGTACACGCTTCCGAACCTCGTCACGGGCGAGGCGGGCCTGTCGTTCCTCGGCGTCGGCATCGTCGAGCCCACGCCCGACTGGGGCCAGATGTTCTCCAAGGCCTCGACCGAGCTCGTCCTGCAGAACGACATCACGTACATGTTCTTCCCCGGCGTCTCGATGGTCGTCTTCATCGTCGCCTTCAACCTGCTCGGGGACTCGGTCCGGGACGCCTTCGATCCCAAGACGGCGCGCTGACCGGGAGCTTGTGGGCGTCCTCGCCCGGATACCGCACGGCCATTTCCTTCGCACCGGCGTACACACAGATGGGTGGAGACTTCAGTGATGAGTAGGGGCGGACGCCGTACATACGCCGCTTTGTCGATATTCGCGGCCGGGGCACTCGTGCTCAGTGGTTGCAGCAAAGGCGGCAGCAACGCCAGCGACAACGAGAAGAAGGACCAGCAGAACGCCAAGCGGCAGCAGGCGTCGATCAAGTTCGGTAACGCGGCGGACTCGACAGGACCCGCGGCCGCCGTGCCGGGCGCGAAGACCGGCGGCACCCTGGAAGTGCTGCAACGCGACTCCTACGCCCACCTCGACCCCGGGCAGATCTACGTCTCCGACGAGGGCTCGCTCGCGACGCTGATCCACAGAGGTCTCACCGGCTACAAAGCCACCAACAACAAGGGCAGCGGCCACGAGGTCGTCGGCGACCTGGCCACCGACTCCGGTACCACCACGGACGGCGGCAAGACCTGGAAGTACACGCTCAAGGACGGCATCAAGTTCTCCGACGGGACGCCGATCACGTCCGCGGACTTCCGCCAGACCTTCGAGCGGCTCTTCGCGTCCTTCATCAACCAGGGCCCCACGTACCTCCAGCAGTGGATGGCCGACACCAACGGCGCCGACTACCGCAAGCTGCTCCCGGACGGCCCCTACAAGGGCAAGCACCTGCCGGACAGCGTCCTGGAGACGCCCGACAGCAAGACCATCGTCTTCCACTTCAAGACCCCGCACCCGGACCTGCCCTACGCGCTCGCCATGGCGGGCTACGCCGTCGTCTCCAAGAAGGGCGACACGAAGGAGAAGTACGACAAGGCCCCGGTGACGACCGGCCCGTACAAGATCCAGTCGTTCAAGTCCGGCAAGTCGATGGTGCTGGTCAAGAACCCCAACTGGGACCCGAAGACGGACCCGATCCGCAACCAGTACGTGGACCAGATGGACTTCTCCTTCAACGTCCAGTACGAGGACTCCACCAAGGCGCTCCTGGCCGACACGGGTGCCGACCAGACCGGCATCAGCTTCAACAACTCGGTGGACGCGGGCAACATCTCGAAGGTCCTCGGCGGCGACGCGACCGTCAAGGCCCGCACGGTCGCCGGGTACCAGCCCTACGTCGGCCAGATCAACATCAACCAGTCCCACGCGGCGCTCCAGGACAAGACGGTCCGCGAGGCCATCGCCTACGCCCTGCCGATCACCCCGATCATCCGTGCCTTCGGCGGTAGTTCGGCCGCGGAGGTCGCCGGCGGCTACATCAGCCCGACCGTCAGCGGCTACGACGCCTCCTTCGACCCGTGGGGCAAGAAGAAGAACCCGGGCGGTGACGCGGCCAAGGCCAAGGCGCTGCTGAAGAAGGCCGGCAAGCTCGGTCTGAAGCTGACCTACGGCTACCAGAACACGCCCGAGGGCCAGCAGTACTCCACCGCCATCGCCGCCGCCCTGAAGAACGCCGGCTTCAACGTGCAGCGCCAGGACATCCCGGCCGAGACGTACTACGACCAGGTCGGCAAGGTCGACAACAACTACGACATCTACGCCTCCGCCTGGGGCGCCGACTGGCCGTCCGCCTCGACCGTGATCCCGCCGCTGTTCGACGGCCGTGCGATCGCCGACGGTTCGCCCAACTACTCGCACGTCAACGACTCCAAGGTCAACGCCGACATCGACGCCGCCAACAAGATCAGCGACCCGGTCAAGTCGGCCGCCGCGTGGGAGAAGATCGACCAGTACCTGGTCAAGGACGTCATCAACGCCGTTCCCACCATCGACTACAAGCAGGTCCAGATCGCCGGTTCCAAGGTCGGCGGCCTGGTCTACGACGACGTGATCGGCGGCATCGACCCGCGTCGCCTGTACATCAAGTAACCCCACCAGTCCGACCGGTACCCGGTGCGCCAGCCCGTCGGGGCGGCAGCGCACCGGGTACCGCCCGGCCCGCCGACGTCAGAAAGCCCCTCGCATGCTGCGCTTCCTCGTCCGCCGGATCCTCGGTGCCGTCGTCATCCTCTTTCTGTTGAGCATCGTGACGTTCTTGCTGTTCTTCGGGATGCCACGCGACCCGGCGCTGCTGATGTGCGGCAAGACCTGCAACCCGGCCAGCCTCGCCAACATCCACCATGTGCTGGGCCTCGACAAGTCGATCCCCGAGCAGTACTGGATCTTCCTGCACAACCTGATCCTGGGCAGCAACCAGTTCGCCCAGGGCCCCTGCCCCGCCCCCTGCTTCGGGTACTCGTACCACACCAACGACCTGGTCTGGGCCACCATGTTGGACCGGCTGCCCACCACGCTCTCGCTCACCCTGGGTGCGGCGGTGGTGTTCCTGATCGTGGGTCTGGGCACCGGGATGGTCGCCGCGTGGAAGCGGGGGACACTGCTCGACAAGACGGTCACCGCCGGTTCGATGGTGATCAGTTCGATGCAGATCTACTTCCTCGGACCACTGGCCCTCGCCGCCCTTGTCTACCAGTCCCACATCTTCGACAAGCCCGCCTACAACAACTTCACCGCGAACCCGGTCACCTGGTTCTCCGGGCTGATCATCCCGTGGGTGGTGCTCTCCACGATCTTCGCCTCGCAGTACACCCGTATGGCGCGCTCGTCGATGATCGAGCAGCTCCAGGAGGAACACGTCCGCACCGCCCGCGCCAAGGGCATGTCCCGCAGATACGTCTTCTTCCGCTACGCCTGGCGCGGCTCGCTGATCCCGATCATCACCATCTTCGGTATCGACCTCGGCACGCTGCTCGGCGGTGCCATCATCACGGAGTACACCTTCGGACTGCCCGGCCTCGGGCGCCTCGCGGTGGAATCCGTGCAGTTCAGCGATCTGCCGCTGCTGCTGGGCGTCATGCTGTTCTCCGCCTCCATGATCCTGCTGTGCAACCTCATCGTCGACGCGGCCTACGCGTTCATCGACCCGCGCGTCCGGCTCGCCTAGGCCGGGCAGGAGGAGAACCGTCGTGACCACTCTGACCAAGGACGCCGGCACCCCCGCACCGGCCGACGCGGGTGCCTTCCTCTCGGTGCGGGACCTGCACGTCAGCTTCAAGACCGAGGACGGCGTGGTACGGGCCGTGGACGGGCTGTCGTTCGACGTGGAGCGGGGCAAGACCCTCGGGATCGTCGGCGAGTCGGGCTCCGGGAAGTCGGTCACCAACCTGACCATCCTCGGCCTGCACAACCCTCAGTTCACCACGGTCGAGGGCGAGATCCTCCTGGACGGCCAGGAGTTGATCACCGCCCGCGAGTCCGAACTGGAGAAGGTGCGCGGCAACAAGGCCGCCATGATCTTCCAGGACCCGCTCACCGCGCTGTCGCCGTACTACACCGTCGGCCGGCAGATCGCCGAGCCGTTCATGAAACACCGGGGCGCCTCCAAGCGGGCGGCCTGGGACCGGGCGGTCGAGATGCTCGCCAAGGTCGGCATCCCCAACCCGAAGGAGCGGGCGAAGGACTACCCGCACCAGTTCTCCGGCGGTATGCGCCAGCGCGCGATGATCGCGATGGCCCTGGTCTGCGACCCCGACCTGCTCATCGCCGACGAGCCGACCACCGCCCTGGACGTGACCGTCCAGGCGCAGATCCTGGATCTGCTCAAGGACCTCCAGCAGGAGTTCGGAACGGGCATCATCTTCATCACCCACGACCTGGGGGTGATCGCCGACATGGCCGACGACATCATGGTGATGTACGCGGGCAGCGCGGTGGAGCGCGGCACGACGAACGAGGTCCTGCGCGCGCCCCAGCACCCGTACACCTGGGGTCTGCTGAACTCGATGCCGCGTCTGGACTCCGACCTGGGCATGCCGCTGAACCCGATCCCCGGCGCCCCGCCCTCCCTGCTGACCCCGCCCTCCGGCTGCCGCTTCCACCCGCGCTGTACCTTCCAGGACCGGGTGACGGGCGCCGGCCGCTGCGTCGGCGAACGCCCGCTCCTGGCACCCGACCGCGCCTCGGCATGCCACCTCACGGCGGACCAGAAACGCACCATCTTCCTCGAAGAGATCAAACCCCGACTGGCCTAGGTCCTGGAGGACACGTCATGACAGAGGACATGGTCCTCCCGGCTCAGCACAAACCGGTCACCGTGGGGGAGCCCCTCCTGGAGGTATCCGGGCTGACCAAGTACTTCCCGGTCAAGGGCGGTTTCCCGATCCGGCGCACGATCGGGCACGTCCAGGCGGTGGACGGCATCGACCTCACCGTGCGGGTGGGGGAGAGCTTCGGCCTGGTCGGCGAGTCGGGCTGTGGCAAGTCCACGACCGGCCGGCTGATCACCCGCCTGCTGGAACCGACGAAGGGCTCGATCAGCTACCGGGGCCAGGAGATCAGCCACGCCTCGCGCAGGGAGCTGGCGCCGATCCGCTCCGAGATCCAGATGATCTTCCAGGATCCGTACTCGTCGCTGAACCCGCGCCAGACGGTCGGCAAGATCATCTCGGGCCCGATGGAGATCAACGGGATAGAACCGGACGGCGGCCGCGAGAAGCGCGTACGGGAGCTGCTGGAGATCGTCGGCCTCAACCCCGAGCACTACAACCGCTTCCCGCACGAGTTCTCCGGCGGCCAGCGCCAGCGCATCGGCGTGGCCCGTGCCCTGGCCCTGGAACCGAAGCTGATCGTCGCCGACGAACCGGTCTCGGCGCTCGACGTCTCCATCCAGGCCCAGGTGGTCAACCTCCTCCAGGAGGTGCAGAAGGAACTGGGCATCGCGTTCCTGTTCATCGCCCACGACCTGGCGGTGGTACGGCACTTCTCGCAGCGCGTCGCGGTGATGTACCTCGGCAAGATCATCGAGGTCGGCGACCGCGAGGCGATCTACACCCGCCCCCGCCACCCCTACACCCACGCCCTCCTGTCCGCCGTCCCCGAGGTCAACCTCACGGACGACGGCGACTCGGTCGGCCGCGAACGCATCCGCCTGGCCGGCGACGTCCCGTCCCCCATCTCCCCGCCGTCCGGCTGCCGCTTCCGCACCCGCTGCTGGAAGGCCCAGGACAAGTGTGCGACGGAGGAACCCCCGCTGGTCCAGATCTCCGGCAACCACGCGGGCCACCTCACGGCCTGCCACTTCCCGGAGGACCCGACGACGGAGGCCCGGGACGAGGACATCGTGCTGGATCCGGCGCTGGCCGCGCTGGAGGAGGAGGGCTAGGAACGGCAACGCGAAGAGGGCGGAGCGGACCTGGTCCGGGCTCGTCGGTAACCTCAAGGACCTGACCCGCTGGATCACCACCTTGGGCGACGCATGACGAGCACAGAAGAGAAGACCATGACACTCCCGTCCCGGAGGACGGGCGCGCTCCTCGCCCTGGTGTATCTGGTGGTGGTGTTCGGCCTCGACTACCTGAGCGTCGAACGCGGTCTGGACGCCGCCACCGTGGCCGTCACGGTCGTCACGTTCCCCTCGGGCGTCGTGACGACGATCCTGTTCCTCCTCGGCGCGGTGGTCTTCGGCTACGACGACTACAGCCCCGGCCCCGACACGTACGCCCCGTCCGTCCACGCCGTCGCGGGCATCGTCCAGGTCGTCCTGGTCCGGCTGGTCCTGGGCCTGCTGCGGAAGCGTCAGGAGAACAACCGGAAGGACACCCGCCGCGGCCTGGTGTCCACGGGCCTCAGGCGCGTCGGGCGACCGTGATGATCTCGGGGCTGCCGGGGGACAGCGGCCCGCGCGCCCAGTCGCCGTACTGCTCGACGACCTCCAGGCCGGCTCCGCCCAGGAAACCGGCGAGGGCGTCGGGCCCGAGGAAGCGCAGAGTGGAGCGGCACACCTGGGGCTGTGTCCAGGCCTCGCCCTCGTACGTCTCGGTGAAGGTCACCCGTTCCCCGCTCGGCGGCCCCTCGACCTCGTGCCAGACCCGGACGGGGCGGTCGTCCGGGCCGGAGACCTGACGCACCCGGTCGGGGGTCCAGCCCTCCCAGGCCCGGGCGGCGGGGTTACGGGTCTCGAACACGAAGCGCCCCGTCGCGGACAGCGCACTGCGCACGGCGGTCAGCGCCGCCCTCAACTCCTCGTCCCCGAGCAGCTCCTGGAACGCGTGACCGGTCATCACGACGAGGTCGAAGTCGTCGGTGTCCCAGCGGCGGGTACGCAGATCGCCGAGCACCCACTCGACGGCGGGCTCTTGACGCCGCGCCTGCACAAGCATCGCGGCGGCCGGATCGAGCCCTGCGAGCCGCCCACCGTGCCCCTCCCCGCGGGCCCGCCGCAGCAGCCGCCCGGTACCGCAGCCGACATCGAGCACGGACCCGGCCGCCATCACCAGGTCCAGGTAGAAGTCGTCACCCGGCCCCCACGGGTTGAGGCTGTCGTAGAGCGCGGCGAGCGAGAGATCCGCGTACGAATGATCGACCACCGCGGCAGTGTGCCACATGATGTTGAACGCCGGGTCAGGAACGGCCTACTTCTTGAGCACCTATCAACTTCTTGTGGAACCAGGCACTTTGAGCGCCGTGAGGAAGCCCGCGAAGGCGGCGGCGGGGGAAGTTCGTGTGGTGCGAGTCGGGGGTGGCGTGATGGTGGGGGCGTCGCAAGAAGCGTTGCATCGGGTACTGGGCGTTCCGTTTCCGGAGCCTCGGGAGATCGCGGCGATGAATGTGGACCTGACGGAGAGTGACCGAAACGCCCCGCCACTCCAGGACCCGCGGCACCATCCCGGCATGCTCCTGGACACGCCCCTCGACCAGCTCGAAATCTGGGCCCAGCGTGCCATGCACGTCACGGACGCCGCGGAGCTGTTCGTCGAGGAGTGAACGTCGGGGCCCCGGTCCGGCCGGAGGCGCTGTGGTCCGTGCATCTGGCGCGTGATCCACACTTGGCGGGAAGAGTGCGTGACGGCGACCTGCCGCGGCGGCAAAGGCGTAGGGTGCCCGTCCATGTCGGTCGCTGAGCGCCCCCCTTCCCTACTGCGCAACGCCGATTTCGTGCGTCTCGCACTCGCCCGGATCATTTCCGTCCTCGGTAATGGGTTCGCCCGGATCGCGCTGGCTTTCGCGGTGCTCGCACTGCCCGGCGCAACCCCGGGCGAACTCTCACTCGTCATCGCCTGCCAGGCAGTTCCCCAGCTCGCTCTGATCCTCGTAGGCGGTGTGATCGCGGACCGGGTCTCCCGCTCCGCCTTGATGGCCGTATCGGACGTGCTCGGCGCCCTTTCCTACGGCGGACTCGCGGCCATGGTGCTCAGCGGCCACGCTCCTGTCGCCGCTCTGTGCGCACTCGCCGTCACGGCGGGAACCGCATCCGCTCTCTTCGCGCCCGCGATGGACGGAGTCATCCCGCAACTGGTGCCGTCCGAGGCCCTCCAGCGAGCCAACGGTCTGTTGCGGGTCGGCACCAACACCTCCCTTCTGCTGGGGCTGGCCTTGTCGGGTGTCACCGTCGCATGGGTCGGCGCGGGCTGGGCGCTGGCCGTCAACGGTCTCTCCTTCGTGGTCAGCGCCGTGCTCACCGTCTCCCTGCGGCTGCACCGCCGGCCCCGGAAGTCCACCTCGGGCTGGGCCGATCTGCGCGAGGGCTGGCACGAGTTCGCCTCCCGCCAGTGGCTGTGGGTGGTCGTCGTCCAGTTCTCACTGGTGGTCGCCGCCATGAACGCCAACGCCGGCGTACTTGGTCCGCTGGCCGCGAGTGCCCGCTTCGGCGGGGCCCGCGCGTGGTCGCTGGTGGTGGCCGCGCAGGCCCTGGGGTCCGTGGCGGGCGCCGGGATCGCGGCCCGTGCTCGCGTCACACGGCCGATCCTGGCGGCGGTTCTGTTCACGCTGCCCGCCGCCTTGCCGCCGGCCCTCCTCGGGGCCGGAGCGCCGCTGCCGGCCGTTGTCGGGGGTGCCTTCACCGCCGGTGTCAGCCTGGACTTCTTCGGCGTGCTGTGGTCCACCACCATGCAGCGTGAAGTCCCCGACGAGGCTCTGTCCCGGGTCAGTTCCTACGACTGGTTCGGCTCGCTTGCTTTCGCTCCGCTCGGTCTTGCGCTGGCAGGACCCGCTGCCGACGCTTTCGGCACCGACCGGATGCTGGTGGTCTGCGCGATCCTGATCGTCGCAGCCACCCTCGCCGCACTTCTGTCTCCCGGGGTGCGGTCGCTGCGGGCGGCACCGGGGGCCGACCGGCCCGAGCCCCTCGAAGCCGGTACGGCGACATCGGCCGCCTCTCGGCAGGCGGACGGGCCGGTGCCCGACACCGACCCAGGCGGTACCGCGCGTTCCTGAGAGCGCCCAGTGGTCATGAGAAGGGCCCGCACCTGGGGAGGTGCGGGCCCTTGCTCCCCTGGAGCGGACGTTCAGGGCTCGGGTCAATGGGCCGGTGAAAGTCCGTTCCGCAGGCGGCGGCTGACGGAAAAAGGGGTGTGTCAGGCCGCTGCCTCGGGGTCCTTGGAGAGGCGCGGGGCGGGAACCGTGTCCCGCACCTCGGGGTAGTGGCAGGCGGTGAGGTGGCCGGGCTTGTTGCCGTCGGCCTGGACCAGCGGCGGGGCCTCCGTCGCGCACTTCTCCGTCGCCTTCCAGCAACGGGTGCGGAAGCGGCAGCCGGACGGCGGGTTGATCGGCGACGGCACGTCTCCGACCAGGCGGATCCGCTCGCGCGGTGCCTCCTCCACCGTTGCCTCGGGCACGGCGGACAGCAGGGCCCGCGTGTAGGGGTGGCGCGGGTTGTCGTACAGGTCGTCGCGGTCGGCGATCTCGACGATCTTACCGAGGTACATCACCGCGACGCGCTGTGAGAAGTGCCGCACGATCGCGAGGTCGTGGGCGATGAAGACGAACGCGATGCCCAGTTCCTTCTGGACCTTCTGGAGCAGGTTCACGACCTGGGCCTGGATGGAGACGTCCAGGGCCGAGACCGGTTCGTCGGCGACGATCAGCTTCGGCTCCAGGGCCAGGGCGCGGGCCACGCCGATGCGCTGGCGCTGACCGCCGGAGAACTCGTGCGGGAAGCGGTTGAAGTGCTCCGGGTTCAGGCCGACGATCTCCAGCAGCTCACGGACGCGCTTCTCGCGGCCGCCGGCCGGGTTGATGCCGTTGATCTCCATCGGGCCCGCGACGATCTTGCCGACCGTCTGCCGCGGGTTCAACGAGGCGTACGGGTCCTGGAAGATCATCTGGATCTCGGAGCGGATCGGCGCCAGCTGCCGACGGTTGGCGTGCGTGATGTCCTGGCCGCGGTAGGAGATCTTGCCGCCCGTCGGCTCCAGCAGACGGGTGATCAGGCGGCCGGTCGTCGACTTGCCGCAGCCGGACTCGCCGACCAGGCCCAGGCTCTCGCCCTCGGCGACCTGGAAGTCGAGGCCGTCCACCGCCTGCACCGCGCCGACGGTCCGCCTGATCGGGAAACCGCCCTTGATCGGGAAGTGCTTGGTCAGCCCGGAGACGTCCAGGAGGGGGTTGGTGTTGCTCATGGTCGTGAAGTCCCGTCTCGTGTCCGTCAGTTGTGGCCGGCGGTGGCCGCGTAGTCGGCGAAGAGTTCCTCGCGCTGGCTCAGTTCCAGGTGGCACGCGGAGCCGCGTCCCTCGATCAGTTCGAGGACCGGACTCTCGCTGGAGCACCTTCCGCCCGGGACCTTGTCCGCGAACGCGCAGCGCGGGTGGAAACGGCAGCCGGACGGCGGGTTGAGCAGCGACGGCGGCGAGCCGGGGATCGGGGACAACGGAACGTCGACCGGTCCGTCCAGGCTCGGCATGGAGTTGAGCAGACCGAGGGTGTACGGGTGCTGCGGAGAGCCCAGGACCTCCTTCTTGGTGCCCCGCTCCACACACCGGCCGCCGTACATCACCAGCACGTCGTCCGCGATGTCGGCGATGACTCCGAGGTCGTGGGTGATGAAGACGATCGCCGTGCCGAACTCCTGCTGGAGGTCCTTGAGAAGGTCCATGATCTGGGCCTGGACCGTCACGTCGAGCGCGGTGGTGGGCTCGTCGGCGATCAGGAGTTCGGGGTCGCAGACCAGGGCCATGGCGATCATGGCGCGCTGGCGCATACCGCCGGAGAACTGGTGCGGGTAGTCGTCCACCCGGACGTCCGGCTGCGGGATGCCGACGCGCTTCAGCATCTCGATCGCCCGCTCCCGCGACTCCTTCTTGGAGGCGCCGGTGTGCTTGCGATACACCTCGGAGATCTGCGTGCCGATGGTGTGGTACGGCGACAGCGAGGCCAGCGCGTCCTGGAAGATCATCGACATCTTGTTGCCGCGCAGCTTCTCCAGCTCCCGCTCGGAGGCCGTGAGCAGCTCCTTGCCGTCGAGCAGGATCTCGCCGTCGATCGCCGTACGGTCGCGGTCGTGGAGGCCCAGGATCGTCAGGTTGGTGACGGACTTGCCGGAGCCCGACTCGCCGACGATGCCGAGCGTCTGGCCCTTGGCGAGGTCGAAGGAGAGCCCGTCGACGGCCTTGACGATGCCGTCCTCGGTGGAGAAGTGGACTTTGAGGTCCTTGACAGAGAGGAACGGCTGCTGATCGGTGCTCGTCACGGGGACGCTCCTGGGGGTGATGCGGGGGGTAGGGGTTAGGGGCGGAGGTCAGGCGAGCCGGATCCGCGGGTCGATGAAGGCGTAGGCGGCGTCGACGATGATGTTGAAGAACACGATCGCGGCCGCGGACAGCACCGTGACGCCGAGCAGCATCGGCAGGTCGCTCTGGTTGACGGAGGTCACCGCGAGGCGGCCGATGCCCTGGAGGCTGAAGACCTGCTCGGTGATGATCGCGCCGCCGATCAGCGTGCCCAGGTCGATGCCGAACACCGTGACGATCGGGCCCATCGCACCGCGCCAGGCGAAGCGCAGGAACACGTTCGCACGTGAGAGCCCCTTGGCGCGGGCGGTGCGGACGTAGTCCTCACTGAGCTGCTCGACCAGCTGGGAGCGGGCCATACGGGTGTAGTTGGCGGTGAAGATGATCGACAGCACGATCCAGGGCAGCAGCAGGCCGGAGAACCACGAGACGGGGTTGTCGGTCAGCGGCGTGTACGAGGGCTGGTCGAGGATGCCCGTCTTGAAGGTCAGGAAGTACAACGCGATGTAGCCGACGAAGTAGATCTGCAGCGAGGAGCCGAGCAGCGAGGTCGAGGTCGCGAGCTTGTCCAGGAACTTGCCCTGCTTGAGCGCCGCGATCATGCCGGTGCCGACACCGAAGGTCAGGAAGATGACGGCCGAGCCGAAGGCGAGCGAGAGGGTCAGCGGCAGCCGGTCCATGATCGTGCCGAAGACGGGCTCGTTGTTGGCGAAGGAGTAGCCGAGGCACGGCGCGTTGCAGTGCCCGAAGCCGCTGTAGTCACGCCCGACGAAGATGCCCTTGAGCCAGTACCAGTACTGGACCGGTATCGGATGGTCGATGCCCAGGTTGTGCCGGATCTGCGCCAGCGAGGCCGGCGTGCAGTTCTTGCCGCAGGACATCATGGCCGGGTCACGCGGAACGGCGTAGAAGAGCCAGAACGTGATGGCGCTGATGATCAGCAGAATGACCAGCGCGCCGATCGTACGGCGGACAAGGAAGCGGAACATGGGGTCAGGACTTTCCGGACGGGGCGCCGTTGCCGGGGCGTGAGGGGTGTGGAGCCGGTGGGGGGCGGCCCGGTGGGGCCGCCCCCTGATGCCGTGTGGCGCCTACGCCTTGGCGTAGAGCCTCGTGAGCGCGATGCCGGTGTTTCCGGCGTCGTAGACGAAGCCGCCGACCTTCGAACCGTGCATCCAGTTGCGGATGGCGTGGTAGTCCGGGACACAGGCCGCGAGCTCCATGACCTGCTTGTCGATGGCGCCCCAGGCCTTGTTGGCCTCGTCCGCGTCGGTGATCAGAGAGGCGGCCGCGATGGCCTTGTCGACGCTCGCGTTCTTCAGCTGGGCGTAGTTGCTGCGGCCGTCACCGATGTTCTCGCCGTCCCAGCAGGGGTAGAA
Source organism: Streptomyces sp. GbtcB6 (assembly GCF_019091475.1). Taxonomy (NCBI): domain Bacteria; kingdom Bacillati; phylum Actinomycetota; class Actinomycetes; order Kitasatosporales; family Streptomycetaceae; genus Streptomyces; species Streptomyces sp. GbtcB6. Next base: position 36,874 of record NZ_JAGXJL010000061.1, read on the forward strand.
GACCGAGTAGCCGCCCGGCCAGTCGGGGCTCCAGCCGGCCGCGAACAGGTCGTACTGGTTGTCGATCTTGCCGATCTGGGTGTAGAAGGTCGACTTGTCGATCTGCTTGTTGACGACCGTGAAGCCGGCCGCCTCCAGCGCGTTCTTGATCGCGACGGCCTGCTTCACCGCGTTGTCCGACGTCTGGTACGCGATGACCAGCTTCTGCCCGACCTTGCCGGCCTCCTTCAGGAGGGCCTTGGCCTTGACCGGGTCGCCGCCGGGCTTCGTCTTCTTGCCGTAGAGGTCGAAGTCCGTGTAACCGGGCGTCACCGGGGAGAAGATCGTGGTGGCGATCTCGCTGGTGGACGCGCCGCCGCGGATGGTCTGCAGCTGCTGGTTCGGCCAGGCGTAGTTGATGGCCTGGCGGACCTTGACGTCCGTGATCCGGGTGGTGTTGATCGGCCAGTAGTAGGTGACCGTGTCGACCGCGGTGAGCACCTGCTGCTTGAGCTTCGCGTTGGTGAGGACCGTGGCGATGCGCTCGGGGGCGACCTCGTTGAAGATCGACATCGTGTACTGGTCGTTGCCCTTGTCCGCGATGTAGCGGTCGGTCGAGGCCAGCAGTTCGAAGCCGAACTGGAAGAGGTACTTGTCCGGGTAGGCGTTGCGGATCGGGTCCGTCGCCGCGTCCCAGTGCTCGTTGCGGGTGTACGTCAGGGACTTGCCGACGTCGCGGGCGGAGATCTTGTACGGGCCGCAGGAGAACGGCTGCTTGTCGTACTTCTCCTTGGTGTCCTTCGACTTCTTCACGAAGGAGTACGCGCGCTCGGCGAGCGTGAAGTTGAAGTCACCGCGGGCCTGGTTGAGGCGGAAGGTGATGGTCTTGCCGTCGATCTCGATGGAGTCGAGGTTCTTGCCCTCGTAGGGGCCCTTGTACTTGTCGCCGCCGACCAGGAACTGCTGGACGTAGCGCGGGCCCTCGGTGACGAAGGAGGCGAAGAGGCGCTCGAAGGTGTGGCGGACGTCGTCCATGGAGAGGTCGGAGCCGTCCTCCCACTTGATGCCGTCCTTGATCGTGAACGACCAGGTCTTGCCGCCGTCCTTGGCCGTGCCCGCGTCCGTGGCCACGTCGCCGACCAGGGTGGCGCCGCCCTTGGAGTCGAGCTTGTAGCCGGTCAGGCCACGCATGATCGGCGTGGTGATGAGGATCTCGGTGGAGACGTAGATCTGCGCCGGGTCCAGGTGGTCCATGTCGAACTGGTCGAGCCCGTAGATCGTCCCGCCCTTGACCGCGCCGGTGACCTCGGGGGCGGGGCCCGTCGAGTCGGCCTTCGTGCCGACCGCGATCTTGCTCTGCTTGGCCTTGCTGACCGAGGGGACCTTGTTGGTCGCCGACTTGTTGCCGCCGCCGCCACACGCGGTCAGCACCGCGCTCGATGCGGCCGCCACGCCAGTGGCGATCATGAAGTTTCTACGGGAAAAAGACACAGTAACCCTGCCTTATGGGTGGGACGGGACCAGCCGGACTACGTTGACCGGACCGGCAGATGAGAGATGGGTCAGCGCTTGGACTTCGGGTCGAGCGCGTCGCGAGCCGAGTCGCCGAGCAGGTTGAACGCCAGGACGAAGATCACCATGGCCAGGCCCGGGAAGAGCATGAAGGTGAAGTCCTGGGTGTAGAACTGGGCGCCCCGCTGGATCATGACACCCCAGTCGGGGGTCGGGTCGATCATGCCGACACCGAGGAAGGCGAAGCCCGCCTCCGCGGTCACGTAGGCCGGGAGCATGAGCGTGGACTGGATGAGGATCGGGGTCCACAGGTTGGGAAGGAGTTCCTTGAACACGATGCGCGCCGGTGACGCCCCGGTCACCTTGGCGGCCTCGACGAACTCCCGCTCGCGCAGGCCGAGTACCTGGCCGCGCAGCAGACGGGCGATCGACGCCCAGCCGAAGAAGGACATCATGATGATGAGCGTGGTGGCCCGCAGCCAGGTCGGGATGTTGTCGTCGGCGGCGACGAACAGCCCGAACACCACCGGCATGAAGGCGATGATGAACAGCGTCGAGGGGATCGACAGCACGATGTCGATGATCCGGCCGACGATGTAGTCCGTCTTGCCGCCCACGTAGCCCGCGGTCACGCCGACCACGACGCCGACGACGGTGGTGATCAGGGTGGCGGCCAGGGCGATGCCCAACGAGGTCCGGATGCCGTAGATCAGGAAGGTGAAGACGTCACGGCCCAGCTGCGGCTCGATGCCGAACCAGAACTGCGAGCTCATGCCGCCGTTCGCGCCCGCCGGGTACGAGAAGGGGTCCAGCAGGCTCGGGTCCTGGCTCGCGTACGTCGTGTACGGATCCTTCCCGTACAGCTTGGAGATCAACGGCGCGGCCAGCGCGATCGCGAAGAAGAAGATCACGATGATCGCCGATATGACGCCCGTACGGTCGCGTTTGAAGCGGCGCCACGCGAGCTGTCCCGGGGACCTGCTCTCGCCGGCCTTCGAGTCGGGAGAAGTGATCGACTTCTCGGCGCTCTCGTCGGTCACCTCGAGCGGGGCCGCGGATGGAGTTGGGGGGGTCATGGTGCTCCTGGCCCAAGGGAGGGTCTGATGACTCCGCAGGGCACACTCCCCTACGGGCTACGCCGGACTTTTTCAACGCAATTCATTCAAGGTCAATAAATTCTCGGTCGGCTTGGGTTTCTCTTTACTTTCTTTGCCCGGGCTTGACCGTTCCGTAGCTACGCGGGTAGCGCCTCGTAATCGCACCGTGCTTTAGTTCGGGCGAACTGCGCGAAACGGGCAAGGAGTTCGTTATGCGGACGCCTGGGTGCCGAAATGCGTACATCGACAGGTCGCAATCCAACGTTTCGGCATCGTTGCACGGAGATCCATTGCGTCGCCTTCGCAAGATCCTCAAGGGGGTCCCGGAGGGGCGCCTGCAATCGGGTGACGTGTCCCCCTAAAGGTCGGCATGGGCTCCTCGGGAGGCCTCCGTTCGGGGCGGTGGGTGGGCGATATCGGCCTATTGGGTCGATATTGTCCGATAGTGGATCATCCACGGATCAAGCGGTCTCGACGGATCAAGCGATCCCAACGGATCGACGGATCTCCACGGATCGAAGGATCTCGACGGATCGAAGGATCTCGACGGATCGAAGGATCTCGACGGATCACCTCTCACGGAGGAGGCACGCCATGCGTTCAGCCACGCACGCCCGAGGGGCGGCCTGCGCGGTGGTGGTGGCGCTCGCCGCCACGGCCTGCGGGGGCGGCGGCAGCGGCGGGGGCGGCGGAGGCGAGAGCGGTGTGCTCAGCTCCTCCTGGGGCGACCCGCAGAACCCCCTGGAGCCGGCCAACACCAACGAGGTCCAGGGCGGCAAGGTCCTCGACATGATCTTCCGCGGCCTGAAGAAGTACGACCCGAAGACCGGCAAGGCCACGGACATGCTCGCCCAGAAGATCGACACGAGCGACTCGCAGAACTTCACGATCACGATCAAGGACGGCTGGACCTTCTCCAACGGGGAGAAGGTGACCGCCAAGTCGTTCGTCGACGCCTGGAACTACGGAGCGAGCCTCAGGAACAACCAGAAGAACGCCTACTTCTTCGGCTACATCCAGGGCTACGACAAGGTCCACCCGGACAGCGGCTCGCAGAGCGCCGACACGCTCTCCGGTCTGAAGGTCGTCGACGACAAGACCTTCACCGTCCAGCTCAACCAGAAGTTCTCCAGCTTCCCCGACACCCTCGGCTACGCGGCCTTCGCCCCGCTGCCGCAGTCCTTCTTCACCGACCACGCCGGCTGGCTGAAGCAACCGGTCGGCGACGGCCCGTACCGAATCGAGGCGTACACCAAGGGCTCGCAGATGGCCCTCAAGAAGTGGGACGGCTATCCCGGTGCCGACAAGGCGCAGAACGCCGGGGTGACCCTCAAGGTCTACACGGACAACGACACCGCCTACACCGACCTCATCGCCGGCAACCTCGACCTCGTCGACGACGTTCCCGCCTCGCAGCTCAAGAACGTCAAGAACGATCTCGGTGACCGTTACATCAACACCCCGGCCGGCATCATCCAGACGCTCGCCTTCCCTTACTACGACAGCGCCTGGAACAAGAGCGGATCGGAGAAGGTCCGCACCGGCCTCTCCATGGCCATCAACCGGAAGCAGATCACCGACACCATCTTCCAGAACACCCGCACCCCGGCCACCGACTGGACCTCGCCGGTACTGGGCACGGCGGGCGGCTTCAAGGAGGGGCTGTGCGGGAGCGCCTGCGACTACGACCCCGCCCAGGCCAAGAAGCTCGTCCAGGAGGGCGGGGGACTGCCCGGCGGACAACTCAAGATCACATACAACGCCGACACCGGCTCGCACAGGATGTGGGTGGACGCCGTGTGCAACTCCATCAACAACGCGCTGGGCAACGACAAGGCGTGTGTAGGGAATCCGGTCGGTACTTTCGCCGACTTCCGGAACCAGATCGGCCAGCACAAGATGACCGGACCGTTCCGCGCGGGCTGGCAGATGGACTACCCGCTCATCCAGAACTTCCTCCAGCCGCTCTACTACACGAACGCCTCCTCCAACGACGGCAAATGGTCCAACAAGGACTTCGACAAGCTCGTCGACCAGGCGAACGCCCAGACCGACACCGCCAAGGCCGTGTCCACCTTCCAGCAGGCCGAAGGGGTCGTCCGCGACAACATGGCCGCCATTCCGCTCTGGTACCAGAACGGCAGCGCCGGCTACTCCGAGCGGCTGTCGAACGTGGCCCTCAATCCGTTCAGCGTCCCCGTCTACAACGAGATCAAGGTCAGCTGAACCGGCATGGGACGCTATGTCGTCCGGCGGCTGCTCCAGATGATCCCGGTGTTCATCGGGGCCACGCTGCTGATCTTCCTCATGGTCAATGTGATGGGCGACCCGATCGCCGGCCTGTGTGGTGAGCGGGCCTGTGATCCGGCGACCGCCGCCCAGCTGAAGAAGGAGTTCGGACTCGACAAGCCGGTGTGGCAGCAATACCTCACCTATATGGGGAACGTCTTCACCGGGGACTTCGGTACGGCGTTCAACGGGCAGCCGGTCACCGAGCTGATGTCCACCGCGTTCCCCGTCACCATCCGGCTGACCGTCGTGGCGATCCTCTTCGAGATCGTCATCGGCATCACGCTGGGCGTGGTGACCGGTCTGCGGCGCGGGCGGCCCGTCGACACGGGCGTGCTCCTCGCCACCCTGGTCGTCATCTCCGTACCGACCTTCGTCACCGGCCTGCTGCTCCAGCTGCTCCTCGGAGTGGAATGGGGCTGGATCAAACCCTCCGTCTCCCCGGACGCCACCTTCGGCGAGCTGATCGTGCCGGGACTCGTCCTCGCCTCCGTGTCGCTCGCCTATGTCACGCGGCTGACCCGGACCTCCATCGCCGAGAACAAACGGAGCGACTACGTCCGTACGGCCATTGCCAAGGGTCTGCCCCGCCGCCGGGTCATCACCCGGCACCTGTTGCGCAACTCCCTCATCCCCGTCGTCACCTTCATCGGCACCGACATCGGCGCGCTCATGGGCGGCGCGATCGTCACCGAGCGGATCTTCAACATCCACGGCGTCGGCTACCAGCTCTACCAGGGGATCCTGCGGCAGAACACCCAGACGGTGGTGGGCTTCGTGACCGTGCTGGTCCTGGTGTTCCTGGTGGCCAACCTCCTGGTGGACCTGCTCTACGCCGTACTCGACCCGAGGATCCGCTATGCCTGAGCAGCCGTTCGAGCCCGACCGGGCGATCGCGGGGACCGGGGCGGGCGGGGCGATGGACCTGGCGGCGAGCGAGGCGGAGACGCTGGAGCGGACTCCGGGAGGGCCGCTCGGCACCGGGCCGGCCGCCAAGCCGCGCTCCCTCTGGTCCGACGCCTGGCGGGACCTGCGCCGCAACCCGGTCTTCCTCGTCTCCGCCCTCGTCATCCTCTTCCTCGTCGTCATCTCCCTGTGGCCGTCCCTGATCGCCTCCGGCAGCCCCCTCAAGTGCGACCTGGCCAAGGCCCAGGAGGGCTCCCAGCCGGGCGCTCCCTTCGGCTACGACGGACAGGGCTGCAACGTCTACACGCGGACCGTCTACGGGGCCCGTGCGTCCGTCACGGTGGGCGTCTGCGCCACGCTGGGGGTCGCGCTGCTCGGGTCGGTCCTCGGCGGGCTCGCCGGGTTCTTCGGCGGGTTCTGGGACTCGGTGCTCTCCCGGATCACCGACGTCTTCTTCGCGATCCCGGTCGTCCTCGGCGGTCTCGTCCTCCTCTCGGTGGTGACGAGTAATACGGTCTGGCCGGTCATCGGGTTCATGGTGCTGCTCGGCTGGCCGCAGATCTCCCGGATCGCCCGCGGCTCGGTGATCACCGCCAAACAGAACGACTACGTCCAGGCCGCCCGTGCCCTCGGCGCCTCCAACTCCCGCATCCTGCTGCGGCATATCGCGCCCAACGCGGTGGCCCCCGTGATCGTCGTCGCGACCATCGCGCTCGGCACCTACATCGCCCTGGAGGCGACCCTGTCGTACCTCGGCGTCGGCCTGAAGCCGCCCAGCGTCTCCTGGGGCATCGACATCTCCGCCGCTTCGCCCTACATCCGCAACGCCCCGCACGCGCTGCTGTGGCCCTCCGGGGCCCTCGCGCTCACCGTCCTGGCCTTCATCATGCTCGGCGACGCGGTGCGCGACGCCCTCGACCCGAAGCTGAGGTGAGCGCCGCCGTGCTGCTCGAAGTGCGCGACCTGCACGTGGAGTTCCGGACCAGAGACGGGGTCGCGAAGGCGGTCAACGGCGTCTCGTACGCCGTCGACGCGGGGGAGACGCTGGCCGTGCTGGGCGAGTCGGGGTCCGGCAAGTCGGTGACCGCCCAGGCCGTGATGGGGATCCTCGACATGCCGCCCGGGCGGATCGGCGGCGGCGAGATCCTCTTCCGGGGGCGCGATCTGCTGAAGCTGAAAGAAGAGGAGAGACGGAAGATCCGGGGCGCCGAGATGGCGATGATCTTCCAGGACGCGTTGTCGGCGCTGAACCCGGTGCTGAGCGTGGGCGACCAGCTCGCCGAGATGTTCGTCGTGCACCGCGGGATGTCGAAGAAGGACGCGCGGGCCAAGGCCGTCGAGCTGATGGACCGGGTGCGGATCCCGGGGGCCGCCCAGCGGGTGCGGGACTATCCGCACCAGTTCTCCGGCGGCATGCGCCAGCGCATCATGATCGCCATGGCGCTGGCCCTGGAACCGGCGCTCATCATCGCCGACGAGCCGACGACGGCGTTGGATGTGACGGTTCAGGCCCAGGTCATGGACCTGCTCGCCGAGTTGCAGCGCGAGTACCACATGGGGCTGATCCTGATCACCCACGACCTGGGCGTGGTCGCGGACGTCGCCGACCGGATCGCCGTCATGTACGCGGGGCGGATCGTGGAGTCCGCGCCCGTGCACGACATCTACAAGGCGCCGGCGCACCCGTACACGCGTGGGCTGCTCGACTCCATCCCCCGCCTCGACCAGAAGGGCCAGGAGCTCTACGCCATCAAGGGCCTGCCGCCCAACCTCATGAACATCCCTCCGGGGTGCGCCTTCAACCCGCGCTGCCCCATGGCCCAGGACGTGTGCCGCACCGACGAACCACCGCTGTACGAGGTGGACCAGCACCGGGGCAGTGCCTGTCACTTCTGGAGGGAGTGCCTCAATGGTTGACGCGGTGGTTGAGCCGATCCTGGAAGTGAGTGGACTGGTCAAGCACTACCCCTTGACCCAGGGCATCTTGATCAAGAAACAGATCGGTGCGGTCAAGGCCGTTGACGGTGTTGACTTCACGCTCAACAAAGGAGAGACCCTCGGCATCGTCGGGGAGTCAGGCTGCGGCAAGTCGACAGTTGCCAAGATGCTCGTCAATCTTGAGCGGCCGACGGCGGGGTTGATCAAGTACAAGGGCGAGGACATCACCAGGCTGGGCGGCCGTGCGCTCAAGGCGGTCCGCCGCAACATCCAGATGGTCTTCCAGGACCCGTACACCTCCCTCAACCCCCGTATGACCGTCGGCGACATCATCGGGGAGCCGTACGAGATCCATCCGGAGGCGGCCCCGAAGGGCGACCGGCGCAGGCGGGTCCAGGAGCTGCTGGACGTCGTGGGGCTCAACCCCGAGTACATCAACCGCTATCCGCACCAGTTCTCCGGCGGCCAGCGGCAGCGCATCGGCATCGCACGGGGGCTGGCACTGCGCCCCGAGGTGATCGTCGCCGACGAGCCGGTGTCCGCGCTCGACGTCTCGGTGCAGGCCCAGGTGATCAACCTGCTGGACCGGCTCCAGAACGACTTCGACCTGTCGTACGTCTTCATCGCCCACGACCTCTCGATCGTCCGGCACATCTCGGACCGGGTCGGGGTGATGTACCTCGGGCGGATCATGGAGATCGGCAAGGACGAGGAGATCTACGACCACCCGACCCACCCCTACACCCAGGCGCTGCTCTCCGCGGTACCGGTACCGGACCCGGAGGCGCGGGAGCACCGGGAGCGGATCATCCTGAGCGGGGACGTCCCGTCGCCGACGAACATTCCGTCGGGGTGCCGGTTCCGCACGCGGTGCTGGAAGGCGCAGGAGCGCTGCGCGCTGGAGGTGCCGATGCTCGCGGTGCCCGCGGTGTTCCGGCTCGCGCCGGGGCCGGCCGCCCATGACTCGGCATGTCACTTTGCGGAGGAGAAGCGGGTGGTACCGCCGGACGATCTTGGTAACGGGGGTGCATAGCGGGGCGTATGCGGGTCAATCGCGTTAACACACAGGCAACTTCTCTGACCCGGTCTCGATATACGGACGCGGCACGCTTAACAGCGTACGGCCGTGCGGGTGCCGTAAACGGGCCGGAGCGCGCCATGTCGCTCCGGCCCGTTGCCGTGTGCGGGCGGGTGGGGGCTGATCGCGCCCACGCGGCGGAGCCGCAAATCGATACGGCCCCGCGCCCCTAAAGGGGCGCGATGCCCAGGGTCCGCTTCAAGAAGTCCAGTTGGAGCAGCAAGAGGTTCTCCGCCACCTGTTCCTGCGGGGTCATGTGGGTCACGCCCGACAGGGGGAGCACCTCGTGCGGGCGGCCCGCTGCCAGCAGGGCGCTGGACAGGCGCAGGGAGTGGGCCACCACCACGTTGTCGTCCGCCAGGCCGTGGATGATCATCATCGGGCGGTGGGGTTCGGCGGCGTCGACCAGGCCGGTGTCGTCGATCACCGAGTTGCGGCGGTAGACCTCCGGCTGTTCGGCCGGGTGGCCGAGGTAGCGCTCCTGGTAGTGGGTGTCGTACAGGCGCAGGTCGGTCACCGGGGCGCCCACCACCGCCGCGTGGAAGACGTCCGGGCGGCGCAGGGCCGCGAGGGCGGCGAGGTAGCCGCCGAAGGACCAGCCGCGGATCGCCACCTTGGTCAGATCGAGGGGGAAGTCGGCGGCGAGTGCCTGGAGCGCGTCGACCTGGTCCTGGAGGACGATCGCCGCGATGTCGTCCTTGACGGACTTCTCCCAGGCCGGGGAGTGGCCCGGAGTGCCCCGCCCGTCGGCGACGATCACCGCGAAGCCCTGGTCGGCGAACCACTGCGAGGTGAGGTGGGCGTTGTGGGCGGCGACCACGCGCTGGCCGTGCGGACCCCCGTAGGGGTCGAGCAAAACCGGAAGGGGAGTGTCTCCGTGGTAGTCCTGTGGCATAAGCACGGCGCACGGAATTCGGCGTGCGCCCCCCATGGTGAGCGTCACGCGCGGGGGCAAACCGGGGTCTTCGGCGTACGACATGACAGTCGCCACATGCTTTCCGTCGCGCAGCACCTGGACCCGGGCGCCCGGGCTGTCCAGGGTGGCGGAGACCAGTACGGTCACGCCCCCGGCGCGCACCGCCGAATGCACGCCCGGCTCCTGCGACACGCGCTCCACGCCGAGCTCGTTCACGCGGTAGACGTGCACCTCGCCGATCTCGGGGGACTCCGCCTCCTCGCCGGCGGACGCGGAAACCAGCACGTCATCGGCGGTCACGTCGAGAACCGCGCGGATGTGCAACTGGGGTCCCGTGAGCGGCCGTTCACCCACCGCGAGCACCCGGGCACCGCCCTCGTCGGCGATCCGGACCAGCTGTCCCGAGGGGCTCCAGCAGGGCACCCCGCCGAACAGTTCAAGCCATGTTGGATCTTCGTCGGCGTGCACCATCCGGGTCGCCCCCGACCCCGGGTCCACGGCCAGGAACAGCTGGCTGCGCTGGTCGCGCGCCTGTACGAGCAGCAGCGGGGCACCCGCCTCTGACCAGTGCACATGCGCCAGGTACGGATAGCGCGCCCGGTCCCAGGAGACCTCCGTGCGCTCCCCGCCGAGGTCGTGGACGAACAGGCGTACGTCCGCGTTCTCGGTGCCCGCCGCCGGGTAGGCGACATGATGTGGCTCACGCTCCGGGTGGGCGGGGTCGGCGATCCACCACCGCCGTACCGGCGTGTCGTCCACGCGCGCCACGAGCAGCCGGTCGGACTGCGGCGACCACCAGAAGCCGCGCGAACGCCCCATCTCCTCGGCCGCGATGAACTCGGCCAATCCGTAGGTGACCTGTTCCGACTCCGGCTCGGCGAGCGCCCGGTCGCCCTCGCCCTCGGCGCCCACCACGCGCAGGGCGCCCCCCGCGACGTAGGCGACATGACGGCCGTCGGGGGACGGGCGCGGGTCGATCACCGGCCCGGGGACCGGGAGTTCGCGCGCCGTGCCGACCCTGAGCTCGGCCGTGAAAAGCCGCCCTGACAAGGCGAAAGACGCCAACTCCAGGGCCGTGTCGGTGGCGTAGCCGACGATGCCGGCACCGCCCTCGCGGCTGCGTTCGCGACGGGCCCGCTCCTGGGGCGAGAGGTGCTCATCGGCACCGCCGAGCAGGGTGCGCGGGTCCGCCGCGAGGCGCTCCTCGCCACTCGGTACATCGAGAATCCAGAGGGAGTTGGCGCGGTCCGTGCCGGAGCCGGAGCGCAGAAACGCCACGCGGGAGCCGTCGGGGGCCACGGTGAACGCGCGCGGCGCGCCGAGCGTGAAACGCTGGGTGCGGGCGTGCCGGCGGGGGAATGAGACAGCCTCGGTCGTCATCCCCCGACCATATTGGCCATGCGCCCCCTTGTGCGGCCGTGCGCCGAGCGATGCGCGAGCACGCATAGTTATGATCACTACCGCTGAGTGGGTATGAACCTGCTGGCTTACGCATGGAATTGCTGTACCGATCTACAACCCCCATAGTCCGAACCCCCCCCGCATCCCTGGGATCTTTGGAGGTGAGCCGCCGTGGCACTCTCGATTTCGGCGGTGGTGCTGCTGGCGATCATCGTCTTCTTGTTGATCAAGAAGTCGGGTCTGAAGGGCGGTCATGCCGTGGTGTGCATGCTGCTCGGTTTCTATCTCGCCTCCTCGACCGTCGCGCCGACGATCAGCGATCTGACGACGAACGTCGCCAGCATGATCGGCAGCATCAAGTTCTGACCCCGATCACTTTTCGCACCGGTCGACCGGGGCTGCGCGGCACTGTCGGTGTCGTTTCGTAGGGTGGGCACATGACGGAACTGCCCGCCCCCAGCCTTCGGCCGGGGGGACCCCCATCGCGCTTCGCGCGCCGTCTGTTGCTCGTGCACGCGCACCCGGACGACGAGTCGATCAACAACGGCGCCACCATGGCCCGCTATGCGGCCCAGGGCGCCCATGTGACGCTGGTCACCTGCACCCTCGGCGAGGGCGGCGAGGTCATCCCGCCCGAGCTGCGGCATCTCACCGGCCCCGCCCTGGGCGAGTACCGGCTGGGCGAGCTCACCACCGCCATGCGCGAGCTCGGTGTGGACGACTACCGGCTGCTCGGCGGCCCCGGCCGCTACCGCGACTCCGGAATGATGGGCCTGCCCGACAACGACGTGCCCGACTGCTTCTGGCAGGCCGACCTCGACGAGGCCGCCGGGCACCTGGCCGAGGTGATCCTGGAGACCCGCCCCCACGTCCTCGTCACCTACGACGACAACGGCGGATACGGCCACCCGGACCACATCCAGGCCCACCGCGTCGCCATGAGAGCCGTCGAACTGGCCGCCCAGGCCGGCCACCGCATCCCCAAGGTCTACTGGAACCGCGTTCCGCGCACGGTCGCAGAGGCCGCCTTCGCCCGGCTCCAGGAGGACCTGCCGGGGCTGCCCTTCGGCAAGTCCGCCGCCGTCGACGACGTACCGGGCGTGGTCGACGACCGCCGTGTCACCACCGAGATCGACGGTGCCGCGTACGCCGGTGCGAAGACCGCCGCGATGGCCGCCCACGCCACCCAGGTCGAGGTGGCACCGCACGGCGCCCGCTACTTCGCGCTCTCCAACGAACTGGCGCAGCCCGTGTTCACCACGGAGTTCTACGAGTTGGTGGGCGGCCGGCCGGGTGCCGCGCGCGAGACCGATCTCTTCGCGGGCCTCGGGGAGGCGTCATGAGTTCCGGTGGACGCGGGTCGGCGCTCGCGCAACCCCTGCAGGCGCCCTCGGCCGGCCGGGCCGTGGCTCTCCTCGGGCTGGTCGTGCTCGGGGCCGTGGTCGGCGGCGCAGGGGCCCTCGTCCAGGCCGGCTGGTTCCCGGGCGGGCTGCTGCTCGCCCTGGCCGGCGCCGCCGGGCTCTTCCTCGGCGGGGCCAGGGCCATGGGCAGCCGCTCGGGGGCCGTCGCACCCGCGTTCGGCTGGGTCGTCGCCGTCATCTTCCTCACCGCCAGCCGGCCGGAAGGCGACTTCCTGTTCGGCGCGGGAGTCGGCTCGTACCTCTTCCTGCTCGGTGGCATGGCGTTGGCTGTGATCTGCGCCACAATAGGTTTGGGGCGGCAACCCGATGCGGCCGGCGCCCGACTTGGCAAGTGACGTACCACTTCGCCGTGGGGCGCCCGTGGGAGTCCGGTGTGGGTTTCCCCAGCGGTCATGGGATAAGCGTGAGAAGTGGCCAGTATGGTGGTGCGCGCCGCCGAGCCGCCCGAGCAAGGTCGTCACCGGCGGTGGAGCCAACCGGGAGAACCTGCCTTGAGTCGTGAAACTGACACTCCGTCCTCCGGGCCCAACGGGCGCGGAGGATCCGCATACCCCTCGGGCACGCCGCCGTACGGGACCCCCATGGCTTCCGACGACGGTACCGACGCGGCCCGTTCGGCCGCGCAGCCGGAGGAACGCAAGACCGAGACCACGCTGACGACCCGGATCCGGATCAACATCCCCGGCTCCCGGCCGATTCCGCCCGTGGTCGTCCGTACCCCCGTCGCGGACGTCGACGGCGGCGCCGCCGGTGCCGCCGGCACGGGCGGCACGGGCGAGGAGACGGGCACGCACGCACTGCCCACGGGCGCCGCCACGTCCACCGGCACCGTCGAGCCGCCCGCCGCCGAGCCGGCGCCCGCGCCCGGCGCCGAGGAGAAGGCCAGCGACTGGTTCGCGCCGCGCAAGTCCGGCCCGGCCAAGGGCGGTCCGCGCGGCGGCGCCACCAACGGCGGCGGAGCCCCCGGCGGTTCCCCCGCCGCGGCGCCGAACGGCCCGGCGACCCAGGGCGGTGCGCGTCCGGGCGGCGGCCGTCCCGGCGGTGTCGTCGGCTCCATGAGCGTGCCCGGCACGTCCCGGCCCGGCGCGACCAACGGCGCGGGGCTGCCCACGGGCGCGACCGGCGGCCCGGTGGCTCCCGGACACGGTGGCGGCACCGGCTCCTTCGACGTGACCGAGGCGCTCGCCGCGGGCCCGCTCGGCGGCCCCCGGGGCGGCGCGAAGGGCGGCGGCGACGCCCGCCGCGACGACCTGCCGTACTTCTCGGACAACGGCGGCCAGAACGGCGCCCAGGCCGGTCCCGGCGCGCCCGGCGGTGGCCCGGGCCGGCCCGGGGGGCCCCGCGGCGTTAACCGGCCCGGGGGGCCCCGCCGGCCCCCCGGCCCGCCCAGAGGGG
>NZ_JAGXJL010000062.1:0-50238 GCF_019091475.1 Streptomyces sp. GbtcB6
CCGCTGTAGTTGCCGTTGTTCTTGTAGAGCCACAGCGAGTCGATCGCCAGGTAGCCCTGGAGGTAGGGCTGCTGGTCGATGGCCCACTGGATCTTGCCGGACTTGATGGCGCCGACCGCGTCCTTGTTGAGGTCGAAGGTGGCGAGCTTGGCCTTGCTGCCCGCGTCGGCGATGGACTGGATGGCGGTCATCGCGAACGGGGCGCCGAGGGTCGTCACGTAGTCGATGGAGCTGTCCTGCTTGAGCTTGGCGGTGATCGTCGCCCGCACCGACGGCATGTCGGTGCCGTTGACATAGAGGATGTCGGTCTTGCCGCTGAAGGTCTTCTTCACGCCGGCGCAGCGGGCCTCCAGCGCGACCTGTCCCTGCTCCATGATCACGCAGACCGTGTGCTTGGCGCCGACCGAGTTGAGCTTGCGGCCGAAGGCCTCACCGGCGATGCTCTCGTCCTGGCCGAAGTACTCGAGCAGGCCCTGCTTCTTCCAGTCGTCCACGCCGCTGTTGAAGCCGACGACGGGGATGCCGGCCTGCTCGGCCTTGGCGACCTCCGCCTTCACGGCGTCCGGCTTGGCGAGGGTGAGCGCGATGCCGTCGACCTTCTGGTCGATGGCGTTCTGGACCAGGCTGGCCTGGTTGGGGCCACTGGGGTCGGAGGAGTAGATGAGCTTGACATTGTCCTTCGCGGCGGCGGCCTCGGCACCCTTGCGGATGGTGTCCCAGAAGGTGTCACCGGGGGCGGCATGAGTGATCATCGCGACCGTCATGCGCGGGGTGCCGGCCTTGCCGGCGGAGACGGCGGATCCGCCCTCCTCGGCCTGCTTACCACCCGAACTGCTGGAGCATCCGGCGACGAGCAGTGCGGCCGCAGCCGCAGCTGCGACGACAGGGGCGAATCTGCGGGAGCGGGGGTGGGACGAACGGTCCATCTTTCCGGCACCTCACTGTGCGGCGGGGGAAGGGAGAGGCGGTTGATCGGGCGAACGCTCCGGATCACATGCCGTTAACACGGCTGTTGCCTATGACGGAGATGGAACCGTCATGCAACCTCGGGGTCAACGCTTGTAATGACATCATTTCTCCATCAAGGCAGGATGTCAGAACAATTACTTGACGCTGGTTGCGTGTGACCTCTACACCTGAAATAGCCAGGCGTCCCAGCTCATTCTCCTCATGCCTGCGGCGGGCACCGGGAAGGTGTCCGCCGGATATGGGAGGCCTCGAATGGGGGAGCCCTTTTGATGTATTAACCATGAATCGAACGGGGGTCGAAAAAAAGGCGGCCGGACCGCGCCTCACCTGCACCGCACTCGACACACGCTGCGACCACATCTGAGTCCGGCCGCACGAAAGGAAACCCGCACCCCATGCAGCGCCTCCGCCACTGGATCAACGGAAAGCCCAGCGAGGAGGGTTCGTCCGGCAAGGCGCACTCCGACGCTCTGGGCGAGGTCGCGCGCGGTCTGGCCTTTTCCGGGCGCACGGCTCGCCGACCGGCGAGCCGCGTCCCTGCGGGCTTACTTGAGCACCGTCACGGCAGTGCGATACGCGGCATCGGCAGCATCACGCACCGACAGTTCGCGGTGCGCGTCCGACAGGATCTCCACCCCCCAGGGGCCGTGCCAGCCCGCCGTACGCAGCGCGGTGATGATCCCCGGCAGGTCGAAGGAGCCCTCCCCGCACAGCCGGCGGCGCCGGACGGTGTCCTCGAAGAGGCTGCCGATGACGTCGTTGTCGGCGTCGTTGAGCTCCACGCCCACGATGCGCGAGACCGGTACGTCCGCCAGTTCGGCCGGGGGAGTGTGGGCGCGCTCGGTGTGCCAGACGTCGATGATGAGCCCGCCCGCCGGGTGGCCGGCGGCCTCGACGAGCCGGAGTCCGTCGTGCACGGTCTTGAGGTTGGACCAGGGCAGGAATTCGATCCCGAGCCGGGCGCCCACGCCGTCGGCCTGCGCCGCCAGTACCGCGAATTCCTTGGCCCAGACGTCGAGATCCCATGGCTGGTCCTCGACGTCGGGCCCGATCTTGAGGTGCCGTGCGCCAAGTGCCTCGGCCGCCCTCAGCAGGTCCCGGCGCACCGCGTCCGAAGCGGAGCGCCGGGGTCCGTCGGCCCACCAGTCGGTCAGGAGTTCCAACTCGACGTGGACGAGCCCGTTGTCCTCGAAAAGGGACCGGACGCCGGCGAGCCCGTACTCGCGCTCGGCCTCCACCAGATCCGCGTACAGGAGTCCGAAACCCTTGAAACCGGCGGCGCCGGCCGCCTCCGCCCGCGCTCGCAGGCTCAGGGGGCTGCGCTGGTCGTCCCGGTCGGGAGCGGAGTCGCCCGCGGTGGTCCAGCAAGTGGCCAGCAGATCCTCAGTATCCATGTCCCGCATTCTAGTCTTCTCGGTATTTTCTACCTGCATCGATATAACAAAAAATAAGGATTTCAAGCCGATCGAAAGGGCGCCGCACAGAATATGACTCTGAGAGCGGACGCCGGCTTTCCCCGGAAGTGAATGCCCGGAGCGGAGGACCGCCCGTGCGGCAGGCGGCTATACGACTTTCCCGAGTACCGAACGCAGATGCTCGGCGCTGGCCCACACGCCCTCGACCGGGCCCTTCTCCTGGGGTTCTTCGGTGAAGCCGGGCACTTCGCACACGCCCCAGGAGATGGGCGCGCCTGCGATCCGGTTCAGCTGTGGGGTGGTCATGCCGTGGCCTTTCGGCGGTTCCAGTCGGGGTCGGCGACCGCGGCCGGTTCGCGGCCCGCGAGGACGTCCGCGACGCCGCGCGCGGCGTCGACGAAGGTCAGGGTCGTCGCGCGGCGTGTCATGCCCATCAGGTGCGGGGTGAGTACGACGGCGGGATGGTCGAACAGCGGGTGGTGGAGGGCCGGTTCGGGGTCGAACACGTCCAGTCCGGCGCCCGCCAGCCGACCCGACTCCAGGGCGGCCAGGGTGGCGTCCGGGTCGAGCAGCCCGCCCCGGCCGCAGTTGATGAGAATGGCCCCGGGTTTCACGCGGGCCAGCAGCTCTTCGTTCACCAGGCGCCGGGTGGCCTCGATGAGCGGGGCGTGCAGGGTGAGCACGTCGCTCGACTCGGCGAGTTCGCCCAGGTCGGCGCAGGCGAACTCGGACGGCACCGGGCTGAACGGGTCGTAGGCGAGGATCCGCATCCCGAACGCGGCGGCGAGTTCGCCGACCCGGTGGCCGATGCGGCCGTAGCCGACGATGCCGATGGTCGCGCCGTCCAGATCACCGACCGGTACGGTGCTCCGCTCGGACCAGCGGCCCTCCCGTACCAGGTCGGTCAGCGGTGTCAGCCGCTTGGTCAGGTGCAGGGCCATGGCGAACACGCCCTCGGCGACCGCGCGGCTGCCGCTGTTCGGCGTGATGACCACGGGGATGCCACGGTCGGAGGCCGCCGCCACGTCGACCAGGTCGACGCCGACGCCGGTGCGGGCGATGACCCGAAGCCGCGGCGCCCGCCGCAGGAAGTCCGCGTCGACGTGCCGGTCGGCGCGGACGATGGCGCCCTCGGCGACCGCGAGGTCCTCGGGGGTGGGGTCGGTGACGAAGGTGACCCGCTCGCCGAGGACCGGCCGCACCGTGTCCGCGTCGACGGGGCCGAGAGCCACCACGACGTGCCTGCTCATGCGATCAACTCCGGACCAGGTGGCCGAAGTTCGCGCCGGGGATCGCGGGCACCGGCTGCCAGGAGCCGCTTTCCGCGGAGGCGGCGGCCGCCGCGATCACCTCGGCGACGGCGTGCGCGTCCTCGATCGTCGAGTTGTGGTGCTCGATGCCGGCCACGGCGGCGAGGAACTTCTTGGCCTCGATGACCTTCAGGTCGTCGTATCCCATGCTGTTGCCGGGGCCGGGCTGGAAGCTGGCGTAGTCGCCCATGTGGCCGTTGCCGAGGACGGTGGTGTAGCCCTGGTCGGGGCCCCTGCGGCCGAGGGCGACCCGTAGTTCGTTCATGCGCTCGAAGTTCCAGGTGACCGAGCCGTCGGTGCCGTAGATCTCGAAGCCGATGCCGCACTGCGGGCCGACGATGACGCGGGACGCCTCCAGGGTGCCGACGGCCCCGCCGGTGAAGCGGACCAGGGCGGCGCTGTAGTCGTCGTTCTCGACCTCCGCCATCTCGCCGTCCTCGATCACCGCGAAGTGCGTCCCGGAACCCATGGGCAGCAGCGGGCGCTCGGTGTAGACGGTGCTGGTGAGCGCGGAGACCTCGCTGATCGGGGAGACGACGTAGCTGACGAGGTCGACCACGTGGCTCATGAGGTCGCCGAGCGCGCCGTGGCCGGCCAGGTCCCGCTTGAAGCGCCAGGACAGGGCGCCCTTGGGCTCGGAGGCGTAGCCGGAGAAGAAGGTGGCGCGCACGTTGGTGACGCGGCCGAGTCCGCCCTCGGCTATCAGTTGGCGGGCCCGTTCGACGGCGGGGGCGTGCCGGTAGTTGTAGCCGATGGAGGTGGCCACTCCGGCCGTTCGGGCGGCGGCGGCGACCTCGGCGGTCTCCTCGGCGCTGCGCCCGACCGGCTTCTCGATCCAGAACGGCTTGCCGGCCTTGGCGGCGGCGATGCCGATCTCGTGGTGCAGGATGTTCGGCGCGCAGATCGACACGACCTCGACGTCCGGGTCGTCGAGGACGGCGCGGTAGTCGGTCGAGGCCTTCTCGTAGCCGAGGACGTCACGGGCGTAGTCCGCACGGTCCTGGGCCGTGTCGGCGGCGTGCACGAGCCGGGGCCTGATGCCCAGCTCGGGGTAGACGGAGGGCAGTACCTGGTAGGCGCGGCTGTGCAGCTTGCCCATCCAGCCGACGCTGATCAGGCCGACGCCGACCTCGCGTGCGGCGCCCGGGGTGGTGGGGGTCATCTGTGTCTCCTGAGGTCTCTAGGCCCGGGCTTGGTCCAGTGCGCCGGCCAGGGCGGCGGCGAGCAGGGTCGAGTCGGAGCCGATACCGATGAACGTCCAGCCCTCGGACCGCTTGGCGGCCGCGGCCGCACCGTCGGGGACGAGGAGGCCGCATGCCTTGCCGTGGTCGGCGGCGGCCTTGCGGACGCGCTCAAGAGCCTCCCGGTAGGCGGGCGCACCGAACTCGCCCGGCACGCCGAGGTCGTGGCTGAGGTCACGGGGGCCGACGAAGAGGACGTCGGCGCCGTCGAGGGCCGCGATCGCCTCGACCTCCTCCAGCGCCCTCGCCGACTCGATCTGGACCACACCGAGGATCTCTCCCGCTCGGTCCAGAGCCGCGGAGTCGAGCCCGAAACGGCAGGCCCGGTTGTAGGTGGCCACGCCCCGATCCCCCGCGGGCGGGTACCTCAAGTGCCTCAGTGCTTCCTCGACTTCGGCCGCGGTGTCGAGGCGCGGCAGCATGACTCCGGCGACGCCCTGGTCGAGGACGCGCCCGATGCGGATACGGGCGGCGGACTCGACGCGTACGACGGTCGGTACGCCGTAGGCCGCCGCGGCCGGGACGGTCGTACGGACCTGTTCCTCGCCGCCGGCGCCGTGTTCGAGGTCGAGCAGCACCCAGTCGGCCCCGGCGGCGGCGCACACCTCGGCCGAGACCGGGGAGGCGAGGCCGACGAAGGTGCCCAGGGTGGCCTCGCCGGCGGCGAGGCGGCGGCGCAGGCGGCCGAAGTCCAACGGCGAGCGATTCATCCGTACCACCTCTGGGACGCCAGACCCTCTTCGTATTCGCCGCGCAGTTGCGCGACCGCTTCCTGCTCGGACACCTCGGCCGGGGCCACGTCCCACCACACACCCGCGCCGGGCAGGTCGGCGTGCGGGATCACCGGGACGACGAGGACGACGGGACCGCCGTGGTCACGCGTCTCGGCCAGGGCGGTGCGCACCTCGTGGGCGGTGGTGGCGCGCAGGGCGCGGGCGCCGAGGCCTGCCGCGATCTGTACGAGGTCGACCTGGAGGTAATCGCCCTCCAGGCGGGCGGGCTTGGCGGAGCCGATCTCCAGGCTGCCGTCGCGGTAGCGGAACTCGTTGCCGAACTCCCGTCCGTTGCGGCCCATCTGGAGCCGGTGGATGACCTGGTAGCCGTGGTTCTCCGGGATCACGATCGTGACCGGGAGCTTCTCCTGTGCGGCCGTGACCAGTTCGGTCGGTGCCATCAGGAAGGTGCCGTCGCCGAGCAGGGACACGACCCGCTTCGACGGGTCCGGCTCGGCGAAGCGGACGCCGAGCGCGGCGGGCAGTTCGTAGCCCATGCAGGAGAAACCGAACTCCAGGTGGGCGAAGCGGCCTTCGGTGGCGTCCCACACCTTCTGGAGGTCGCCGGGCGGGCCGCCGGCGGCGGCGATGATGGTGTCGCCGGACCGCGCGTGCTCCTGGAGCAGGCCGATCAGCTGGCCCTGGGTGAGGACCGCGTCGGTGTCGCGTACGACGTCGGAGTCGTCGGGCAGCGACGCGAGGTCGAAGGGCGAGTCCGGGTCGAGCGCGGCGGTGCGCTGCCGCCGCCACTGCTCGTCCAGGGCGCGTACCTTCTCCTGCCAGGCCGCCGACGTGCCGGTGCCGTTCGCGCGTACGGCGTCGGCCAGCGCGGCCAGGGCCCGCTTGGCGTCGGCCACGATCCCGGTCGCGCCCAGGCGGCCCGCGTCGTGCACGTTGACGTTGATGCTCGCGAACCGCACGTCCGGGTTCTCGAAGACGGAGTGCGAGGCGGTGGCGAAGTCCGTCAGCCGGGAGCCCACGGTGAGCACGAAGTCCGCTTCCCGGGCGAGGGTGTTGACGGCCGGGGTGCCCTCCAGGCCGATGCCGCCGAGCTGCCACCAGGCGCGGCGCTGGACGGCGCCCTTGCCGGCGAACGTCTCCGCGACGGGGATCCCCGCCGCCTCGGCCAGCGCCTCCAGCTCCTCGCCGGCACCGGAGTACACGACCCCGCCGCCGGCGATGATCAGCGGTTTCTCGGCCTCGGCGAGCAGGCGGGCCACCGCCGCGACCTCGTCGGCGTCCGGCGCCGGGCGGCGGATCGGCCAGTCGCGCTCGGCGAAGAACTCCACCGGGTAGTCGTAGGCGTGCGACTGGATGTCCTGGGGGAGGGAGACGACCACCGCTCCGGTGTCCACGTCGGTGAGCGCGCGCATCGCGGCGGGCAGTGCGGTCAGCAGCTGTTCGGGCCGGGTGATGCGGTCGAAGAAGCGGGAGACGGGCCGGAAGGCGTCGTTGACCGAGGTGTCGGCCTCGATGGGGTGCTGCAACTGCTGGAGTACGGGGCCCTGGTGGCGGGTCGCGTAGGTGTCGCCCGGCAGCAGCAGGACGGGCAGCCGGTTGACGGTGGCGAGGCCCGCGCCGGTCACCATGTTCAGGGCGCCCGGGCCGATGGAGGCGGTGACGGCGAGCGTGGCGTGCCTGCGCGTCGCCTTCCCGTAGGCGGTGGCGATGTGGACGAGCGCCTGCTCGTTGCGGCCCTGGACGAAGGGAAGTCGGTCGCTGAGCTGGTCGAGGGCCTGGCCGAGTCCGGCCACGTTGCCGTGGCCGAAGATGCCGAGGGCGGCGGGGACGAGGCGGCGGCGGTGGCCGTCGGCCACCGAATACTGCCGCGAGAGGTAGGTGACGACGGCCTGGGCGACGGTGAGGCGCACCGTGCGCGCTGGCTGTGGCGTCCGGTCAGTCATGGGTCGGCTCCTGATAAGAGGAAAGGGGCAGGGTCACCAGGGACGGCCGTGCAGCACGATGGTCTTGACCTCGGTCATCTCGCTGACGGCGGCGCGGGGGCCCTCCTTGCCGTAGCCGCTGCCCTTCAGGCCGCCGTACGGCATCAGGTCGGCGCGCCACAGCGGCGTCCAGTTGATGTGGACGGAACCGGCGTCGATCTCCCGGACGGCGCGGACCGCTCCGGCGACGTCGGAGGTGAAGATGCCGGCGCCGAGGCCGTACGCGGTGCCGTTGGCCTGCGCGATGGCGGACTCCCAGTCCGCCGCCGAGCTGACGGCGACCGCGGGTCCGAACAACTCCTGCTGGCTGAGCGCGGACCGGGGGTCGACGTCGGCGACGACGGCGGGCTGCACCACCGCCCCGTCGCGCGCGCCGCCGGTCAGGACACGCGCCCCGTCCGTCGCGGCCTGGGCGATGGCCCGCTCGACGCGCTCCGCCTCCGCCGTGGTGATGAGGGCGCCCATCGTCGTGTCCGGGGAGGAGGGGTCGCCGGTGCGGATGGCCTCGACCTTGGGGACGAGGGCGTCCAGGAAGTCACCGGTGACGGCGGGGTGGGTGATCACCCGCTGGACGGAGATGCAGACCTGTCCGGCGTTGACGTACCCGCCGAGGGCGACGGCGCTCGCCGCGGCCTCGATGTCGGCGTCCGGCAGCACCACGACCGGGCAGGAGGCGCCCAGCTCCAGGGACAGTTTCTTCACCCCGGCCACGCGGGAGATGTGCTCGCCGGTGGCGGTCGAGCCGGTGAAGGAGATCTTCCGGACGCGGGGGTCGGTGACGAGTGCGTCGCCGAGCACCGAGCCCGAGCCGACGAGCACGGAGAGCACGCCTTCCGGCAGGCCCGCGTCCACGAAGCACTCGGCGAGTTCGAGGGCGGTCAGCGGGGTGCTGGTGGCCGGCTTCAGGATGACCGGGTTGCCGGCCGCCAGGGCCGGGGCGAGCTTGTGCAGGACCAGCAGTGCCGGGTAGTTGAACGGCGTGATGGCCACGTCGATGCCACAGGGCTGGCGCAGGGTGAAGCCGAGCTTGTCCTGGCCCGTGCCGCGGTTGGCGTCGAGCGGCAGGGTCTCGCCGTAGAGCTGCGTGCCCTCGAAGGCGGCGAGCCGGATCAGGTCGCCGGAGCGGGACGCCTCGGCGGTGGCCTCGGTGATGGTCTTGCCGGACTCCGCGCTGATGGTCTGTGCGGTCTTCGGGGCCCGCTCGTCGGCGAGTTCCGCGGCGCGCAGCAGGATGCGCATCCGCTCGTGGGCGGGCGTACGGCGCCAGACCGCCGCCCCGCGCTCCGCCGCCGCGAGGGCGGCCTCGACGTCCTCGGTTCCGGCGAGCGCCACCGTGCCCACCGTCGAACCGTCGAACGGTGAGGTGATCTCTCGGGTCTGCCCGGTACCGCGGGCCACCTGCCACCGGCTGCCGATCAGCAACTCCACGGGCGCCATCGCCCTCTCCCTTCAGGAGATCGTCAGAGCACGGCCGTGCGGGACATGTCACGCGGGTCCCGCAGGCCAACGGCCAGGCCGTTTACGTGCTCGCAACGCTAGGGCGATGCCAAGGAATTACTGAAGCCCTCTAAGAAATCATTTGTCCATCATCGGTGCCGTCTTTTTTCCATCATCGTGAATGGCTTGAGACCCCGGGGGTCTGCTCAACGGAACGGAGCGGTTCGGCGGTGCTCGGGTCGTCCGTATGCTCCCGGCATGAGTGACGATCGGGCACGGTGGCGGGACTCAGCGGGCCTCCGTAGCGCTCGCTCCGGTCGTTCCGACGGGTTCGGCCGTGGGCAGGAGGTCCTTGCGCACGACGCCGTCCTGGACCACGCACACGATGTTCGCGGGATCCCCGAGTACGCCGATGTCCGCGAGCGGGTCGCCGTCGCACAGGACCAGGTCGGCGGTCTTGCCCGCCGTGAGCGTACCGAGGCGGTCGGCCAGGCCCAGGAGTTCGGCCGAGGTGCGGGTGCCCGCGACGATCGCGGCCATGGGATCCATGCCCAGGTCCACGAGGTGGCTGAGTTCTCTCAGGTTCTGGCCGTGCGGGCAGACGGCGGCGTCGGTGCCGAGCGCGATCCGGGCGCCCTGCTCGATGGCGCGGGCGATGTTCTCCTTGGTGACGCCCGACCAGCGGACCTTCTTGCGGTAGTGGTGCTCCGGCATCGCGTTCCTGTCGATTCCGCCGAAGACCGTCGACAGCGTCGGCACGATGAAGACGCCCCGTTCGCCCGCCATCTCCAGTGCCTGGGCGTCCAGGCCGTAGCCGTGCTCGATGCTGGTGACCCCGCCGCGGATCGCGTTGAGGATGCCCGCGGTGCCCTGGGCGTGGGCGGCGACCGGCTTGCCGCCGTGGCGCCGGCACTCGTCCACGACCGCGCGGATCTCCTCCTCCAGCAGGCCCTCGTCCTCGGGCTGGTCGTAGGGGCTGGCCATGCCACCGGTGGCGCAGATCTTGATCAGGTCCGCGCCGGCGCGCAGCGTTCTGCGCACGGCGAGCCGCGACTCGTCCACGGTGTCGGCGAGTTCGGCCATCTCGCCGCCGGTGAGGTCGGTGCCGTCGAGCAGCCGGAAGTCCGCATGGCCGCCGGTGTGACTGATGATCCGTACGGCCGTGTGCAGCCGGGGGCCGGGGATGCGGCCGGTCTCGACGGCGGTGCGGTAGCCGGTGGAGAGGCCGCCCAGGTCGCGGGCGGTGGTGATGCCCGCGTCGAGCGTCTGCCGCAGCCGGGTGGCGGTGTCGTAGGTGACCAGGACCGGGTCGAGCTCGGCACGGCGGCCGGGCGGCGAGCCGTATGCGTAGGCCAGGTGGGTGTGGCAGTCGAAGAAGCCGGGGAGCACGGTACGGCCCCCGGCGTCGATGACACGCAGCGCCGAGGCGTCCCCGGTGGCCGGCGGGGCCAGGGCGGCGGGGCCGGCGTAGGTGAGGACTCCGGCCGCGTCCGCGACTACGACGGCGTCGTCCACCGGGAGGGCGCCGGTGCCGTCGACGAGGCGGGCGTTCTCGACCCGCAGCGCGGTCCTGGAGGTCTGGTACGTCGTGGCTTCGGTCATGGAGATCGCAGCACTCCTCGATATCAGGAACAGGCGAAATGGAGTGTGGAATGAACAAGAGCGCCCCGTGCCGTGGTGCAGCTTCGCGTGGGGATTCCACGGAGACACGCAGGAATACGCCGGTCCAGAAAGCGCAGGATTCCACCGCGGAAGGCCTTGATGAGCTGGACCTCCGTGTCGTACACGCGCTCCAGGTCCATCCGCGGGCCCCGTGGACGCTGGTGGGTGACGTGCTCGCGGTCAACCCGGTGACGGCGGCCCGGCGTTGGCGGCGGCTCCGGGACGCGGGCCTGGCCTGGGTGACCGCCTACCCCCGGCTGTCCGACTACCGCATCGTGGTGACCGGCATCATCGAGGTCGACACCGAGCCCGGCCGGGCCCACGAGGTGGCCCAGGCCCTCGCCGCGGAGCACTCGGTGGCGAACGTCAAACTCACCGCGGGCGGCCGCGATCTGATGGCCACCGTGCAGGCCACGGACCTCAACGAACTCGCCCACCTCACCACCCAGCTGTTCCAGCGGACGCCGGGGGTCCGGGCGACCCGGACACACGTCTCGACCGGCGTGCCCACCGAGGGCAGTCGCTGGCGCCTGCGTGAACTGGACGACGCGCAGTGCGCCCGCCTGGAGGCCGGCCGCCTCTCGGACGTCCCGCAGGACCAGCGGGCGACGACCGTGCCGGCCTGGGATCCGCTGGACGCACAGCTGCTGGAACTGCTCAGCACGGACGGCCGGATGTCGATCTGCGACCTCGCGGATGCCACCGGCGGCGGAGCCACGACGGTGCGCCGTCGGCTCCAGTCGCTGCTCGCCTCCCGGGTGAGCCTGCGCTGTGACCTGGCCAGGCCGCTGTCCGGTTGGCCGTTGTCCGCCGTGTACTTCGCGTCCGTGCCCGCCCAGTATCTGGAGGAGACCGGCCGGGTCCTGTCCGGCGTACGGGAGGTCCGGTCCTGCGCGATCACCACCGGCCCGCACAACCTGGTGATCGACGTCTGGCTGCGCACGCTCGCCGATGTGCACACCTTCGAGGTCCACCTCGCACGGCGGCTGCCGCGGCTCCGGATCGACGACCGTTCGGTGGTCCTCAGCACGGTCAAGCACATGGGCCGACTGCTGGACCGGGACGGCCACTGCGTGGGCGTCGTACCGCTGCGGCACCCGCAGGAGACCCGGCAGGCGCCGGAGGCCGCGGTGTCCCCGTACAGCGGCTTCGGGGGCCTGGACGGCTTCGACAGGGCGCAGGAGCGGTGATGCGCTCCCTGTACGTTCCCTCGGCCGGCGCTCATGTGCGCTGGACCGACATCCCGGGCGAGGGCGCCCCGCATGTGTACCTGCACGGGCTGGGGTCCGCCGGTTCCGCGGACTTCCCCGGCATCGCCACGCATCCGGGTCTGGCCGGGCGGCGGGCGATCCTCGTCGACCTGTTCGGGCACGGCTACAGCGACCGCCCGGAGACGTTCCCGGGCACGCTGGAGGCGCATGCGGAGACCGTGGCGGCCGTCCTCGACCACTGTGCGGTCCGGGGCGCGGTACTCGTCGGGCACTCGATGGGCGGCGCGGTGGCGATCGTACTGGCCGCCCGGCGGCCGGAGTTGTGTTCACGGGTGGTCGTGGCCGAGCCCAACCTGCTGGCCGGCGGCGGGCTCTACAGCCGCGCCATCGCCGCCCAGCCGGAGCGGGACTTCGTCGGCCATGGCTTCCGGGCCCTGCTGGCCGGTCTGGAACCCGGGTACGCGGCCCGTATGCGGACGGCGGACCCGGCGATCGTGCACCGCAGCGCCGTCGGCCTGGTGCGGGGCACGACTCCGGGAGTGGCGGAGCTGTTCCACGGCCTGCCGCAGCCGCGCGTCCTGATCGTCGGTGCCCGAAGCCGGCCGTACCCGGGCGAGGACGGGGTCCGGCGGGCCGGTATCCCGGTCGTGGAGGTGCCCGACGCCGACCATCACATGGTGACGGACGACGTCCCGGGCTTCGTGGCGGCGCTGCTGCGGGCGCTGCCGTCCGATCACCCGGCCTCGCCCGGCTTGTGACAGGCCGTCAGGTGGCCGGGAGCCTGTTCGACGAGCGCGGGCCGCTCGGCACGGCAGCGGTCGTCGGCGAGCCAGCAGCGGGAGGAGAAGGGACAGCCGGACGGAATGTCCGTCGGTGACGGCAGTTCGCCCTTCAGCTCGATCCGCCCGCCCGTGCCGGAGCCGTCACCCGGTTCCAGGACGGAGGACAGGAGCGCCCGGGAGTAGGGGTGCTGCGGGGCCTCGAACAGCCGCCGCGACGGGGCGAGTTCGACGATCGAGCCGAGGTACATCACGGCGACCCGGCTGCTGAGGTGGCGGACCACGCCCAGGTTGTGCGAGATGAACAGGTAGGCGATGCGGTCCTGTTGCTGGATGTCCTGGAGGAGGTTGAGGATCTGCGCCTGGATGGAGACGTCCAGGGCGGAGGTCGGCTCGTCGAGGACGATCACGGCGGGCTGCGGAGCCAGCGCACGGGCGAGGGCGAGGCGTTGGCGCTGCCCGCCGGAGAACTCGTGCGGGTAGCGTACGGCGGCCGTGCGGTCCAGACCGACCTCCTCCAGCACCTGCGCCAGCCGGTCCCGCCGGTCGGCGCGCGGCACCCGCCGTGCCCGCAGCGGCTCCTCGATGCTCGCGCCGACGGGCAACCGGGGGTTGAGCGAGCTGTTGGGGTCCTGGAACACCATCTGCACCGCACGGCGGAAGGCCTTCAGGTCGGTGCCGTCCGGCCGGTGGGTCATGTCCCGGCCCTCGAACCGCACGGCCCCCTGGGAGGGCCGGTACAGCCGGGTCGCGATCCGGCCGAGGGTGCCCTTGCCGCAGCCGGACCCGCCGACCAGGCCCACGGTCTCGCCCCGGCCCAGGGTGAGCGAGACGTCGTCCACCGCGCGGACGCCCGAACGGCCGGGCCCGTGCCCGAAGGTGTGGCCGACCCCCGCGAGTTCCAGCAGCGGCGGCCTGTTGTCGCCGTCCGTCCTCACCTCGACCGGCGTCTCACTCATCGCCGTCACCTTTCGTCGTCGTCTCTTTCTCCGGCTCGCGCCAGCAGCGCGACGTCCGCCCGTCGCCGACCTCGCGCAGCGGCTGCGGGGCGGCGCAGGCCTCCGCGACGCTCGGGCAGCGGGACGCGAAGCGGCAGCCGGGGCGGCGGCGGTCGTCGTCCGTGAGCTGGCCGCGGATCGCGGTGAGCCGGGTGCCGGCGCCGTCCCGCATCCGCGGCACCGCCGCGAGCAGCGCGCGGGTGTACGGGTGCCGGGGCGCGGTCAGCACCTGGCCGGTCGTACCGGACTCGACGACCTGCCCGGCGTACATCACCTGCACCCGGTCGCACATGGCGGTGATGACGCCCAGGTCGTGCGAGATGAGCAACATGCCCATGCCGCGCTCCTGTTGGAGCGAGCGGAGCAGTTGCAGGATCTCGGCCTGCACGGTGACGTCCAGCGCGGTCGTCGGTTCGTCGGCCAGCAGCAGCTGCGGGTCGCCCGCCATGGCGATGGCGATGACGACGCGCTGCCGCATACCGCCGGAGAGTTCGTGCGGGAACTGCCGTGCCCTGCGCTCCGGCGAGGGGATCTCCACCGCGCGCAGCAGCTCCACGGCCCGGTCCCGGGCCTCCTGCCGGTTCGCCCGGCCGTGGATCCGCAGCACCTCGGCCACCTGGGCGCCGACCCGCATGCACGGGTTGAGCGAGGTCATGGGCTCCTGGAAGACCATGGCCACCCGGTCGCCGCGCAGGCTCTCGAGTTCGCGGGGCCCGCTGCTCAGCAGGTCGGTGCCGCAGGCCTCCAGCCGGTCGGCGCCGACCGAGGCGCCGGGGCCGAGCAGGCCCATGGCGGCGAGGGCGACGCTGGACTTGCCGCAGCCGCTCTCGCCGAGAATGCCCATCATCTCGCCCGCGCCCTGATCCAATGAGACCTCGCGGATGACCTCGGTGGGCTTTCCGTCGACGGGGAGGGCGACGGTGAGGCCGCGCACCGACAGCAGTACGTCGGCGGGAGCGTCGGCCGGGGCGGTCCCGGCCGCACGGGCGAGGACGGCGGGCGGCGTCTTCATCAACTCGGCTGCCGCGCGTCGGCGTCGGGACGGCGGGCGGTCGGCCGCAGGCGCGTACCGCTCGGCCAGCGTGTCGCGCAGGCCGTCGCTCAGCAGGCCGAGCGCCACGATGAAGGAGACGATCACGAGGCCGGAGGGCACCAGCAGCCACGGATCGGTGCCGATGTTCTTCGACGCCTCGGCGATCATGTTGCCCCAGCTTGCCTGCGTGGTCCCCAGGCCGAGGAAGCCGAGTCCGGTCTCGGTCAGCACGGCGTACGCGCCGTACACGGATGCCTGGACGAGGATGACGCCGGTGACCCGGGGCAGGACGTGCCGGCGGATGATGACCCCGTCGCCGATGCCGTTCGCGACGGCGGCCCGGACGTACAGCTCGGAGCGCACCCCCAGCGTCGACGACCGTACGACCCGCGCCAACAGCGGTGCGGCGAGCAGGCCGTTGGCGGCCATCGCGGCGCTCTCGCTGTTGGTGAAGACCGACAGGACCACCAACAGCACGATGATGACGGGGACGGCCGAGACGAGGTCGGCGCTCTTGAGGACGAACCGGTCGAACCACCCGCCCCGGTAACCGGCCACCATGCCCGCCGGAACGCCGATGCTCAGGAACACCACCAGCGTGATCAGCACGCCGAGCAGGGTTACCTGGCCGCCGTACATCAGTCGGCTCAGTACGTCCCGGCCCAGTTCGCCGGTGCCCAACCAGTGTGCGCCGCTGGGTGGTCGGAGGGCGGCGGTGAGGTCCTGGTCGTCCGGGCCGTACGGGGCGATCCAGCCGGCGAGCAGGGTGACGGCGAGGACGAGCAGGAGGTAGCAGGCGGAGACCAGTGCGGCGCGTTTGCGGACGAAGCTCCTGACGAAGCTCTGGACGAGGCTTTTCATGTCCGCACCTTCGGGTCGAGCATCGTGTACACCACTTCGATCAGCAGGTTGATCAGCATCACGGTCACCGTGAAGACCAGGGCGACGCCCTGGACCATCGGGATGTCCTGGGTGGAGGCGGCGGTCACGGCCAGGCCGCCCAACCCCGGCATGACGAACAGGGTTTCGGCGAGCACGGTCCCGCCGAACAGCGTCACCACGACGACGCCGAGGACGGTGACGATGGGCGCCGCCGGGTTGCGCAGCACGTGCCGGAAGACGACGGACCGCTCCGGGACGCCGCGGGCCCGCAGGACGCGGACGTAGTCCCGGTCGAGCTGGGACAGCACGCCGTCACGGGTCTGTTTGGCCACCGGTGCGGTGGCCGGCACGCCCAGCGTCAGCACCGGCAGCACCAGCGACTCGAACCACCGCACCGGGGAGTCGGAGAAGGCGACGTATCCGGTGGCCGGGAAGAGCGGCAGCTGGACGGCGAACGCGGTCATCAGCAGCAGCCCGAACCAGAAGTTGGGCACGGCGAGCCCGACGAGTGCGATGCCGTCGACGGCCCGGCCGAGCAGCCCGCCCCGGAACGCGCTGACGACTCCGAGGACCACGCCGGCGACGGCGGCCACCAGGATCGCCCCGCCGATCAGCGAGAGGGTGACGCCCAGGCGGGAGGTCAGCTGCCCGCTGACCGGAACTCCTGACGTGATCGAGGTGCCGAGGTCGCCGTGCAGGGCGGCGGTCAGCCAGTCCCAGTAGCGGACCGGCAGCGGATGGTCGAGCCCGAGCTGCTGGTCAAGTGCCTTCACCTGGGCGGGACTCGCGTTGGCGCCGAGGATGGAGCGGCCCGGGTCGCCGGGGACCAGGCTGGTCAGGACGAAGGTCAGGACCGTGACGCCGAACACGACCGGGACGGCTCCGACGAGCCAGCGGAAGAGAATCCTGTGCATCTCATCTCACCTCACTGCTTTCGAGGCCGGGCGGCCCCCGGTTCAGGACGGGGGCCGCCCGCGTCTACTTGGTGGCGTAGAAGGCCAGCGGGCTCGCGAACGGGGCGCCCGCGCTGACCTTCACGCCGCCGATGCCGGGCCGGACGTAGTAGTTGACGGGGGTGAAGGCGACCGGGGCGAACCATGCGTTCTTCACCAGGTACTCCTGCATCTGCCGG
Source organism: Streptomyces sp. GbtcB6 (assembly GCF_019091475.1). Classification (NCBI taxonomy): domain Bacteria; kingdom Bacillati; phylum Actinomycetota; class Actinomycetes; order Kitasatosporales; family Streptomycetaceae; genus Streptomyces; species Streptomyces sp. GbtcB6. The sequence continues at coordinate 16,786 of NZ_JAGXJL010000062.1, forward strand.
TCGAGGTCGGCCCTGGTCGCCGCGTCCGCCGCGGCGGCCTTGTCGTAGAGACTGGTCAACTCGGGGGAGGTGGTGCCGAAGCCGTTGAAGACCTTCGAGCCCGGCATGAAGAGGTCCTGGCCCTCCAGGTACATGGGCTCCTCGGTGAAACCGCCCGAGACCGCCGGGTACTTGTGGTTGGTCTGGTTCTCGACGAACGAGGTGATGCTGGTGACGGCGGTGACCTTCACCTTGATGCCGACCTTGGACAACTGGCCCGCGACGGCCTGCGCCATCGTGTCGAAGCCGACGAACGTGGCCGCGAGGACGGGGAGTTCGAAGCCGTCGGGGTAACCGGCCGCCTTCAGCAGCTGCTTGGCCTTGGCGGGGTTGTACGTGTAGTGGTCCGCGTAGTCCGACGAGTGGCCGTCGCCGCCCTTGATGACGGTCTGGACGGTCGGCGTTCCGCTGTCGCCGAGCAGCGCCTTCGTCACCGCGTCCCGGTCGATCGCGTAGTGGATCGCCTGCCGGACCCGGACGTCACCGAGCGGCTTGGACACCTCGCCGCCGCGGTCGATGAGGCTCAGCCCCTGGAGGATCACCGGCAGCCCGACGGTGGACATACCCGCGGACTTGGCCGAGGCGGCGGACGTGTAGTCGCCCTTGTAGACGTCGATCTGGCCCGTCTTCATGGCGTTGACCGCGGTCTGGCCGTTCTGCACGATCCGGATCACGATCTTCTTGTAGTGCTGCTTGGACCTGTTGTAGTACGACGGGTTGGCCGTGTAGGTGTAGTGGTCGCCGGCCACGCTCTGCGAGGGCTCGTAGATGTACGGTCCCGCACCCTGGCTCGCGGCGGTCGGGGTCAGCTTCGACGCGCTCGCCAGTCCCTCGGGGCTGATGATCTGCCCGATGCCGTACGACTGGGTCAGCAGGGTCGGCAGGATCGGGTTGGCCTTGGCCAGCTTGATGGTCAGCGCCAGCGGGCCCGTGGCCGTGATCGTCGCGTCCGTCAGGTAGTGGGCCTGGTTGCCCTGCGCCTTCTTCGCGTACTCCAGGGACGCCTTCACCGCGTCGGCGGTCACCGGCGTGCCGTCCGCGAACTTCACGCCGGAGCGCAGCGTGACGGACAGTTCCGTGTTGCCCGAGCCGACGTACTTCCAGGACTTCGCGAGCGCCGGCTGCACGGTGCCGTCGGGGGAGAGGTAGAACAGCGACTCGTACGACAGCATCGTGAAGTCGACGAACCCGAGGTCGAGACTGCCCGGGTTCATGGTGGGCGGCGCCTGCTGCTCGGCGACGGTCAGGGTGTCGCCGGCGACCGCCTTTCCGGTGCTCTGCGCGCCGGCGGTCGAGCCGGTGCCCCCGCCGCAGCCGGCCAGGGTGAGCGAGAGCGCCGTGCCGAGAGCGGCCAGGCCGACCCGCGCCGAGCGAGAAGCCGGGCGCTTTCTCGGAGCGGGCGGGGGCGGGGTGATGACGTACGAGTTCATGTCACTCCTTGCTCGGCGGGGTGCGGCCGTCGGCGGCTCGACGACGGTTCACCCGGCCTGCGGGCGGGGGCCGAACCCCACTCGGGAACCGGACGGACGAACTGATGCGGGGGAGATGCGGGGCGCGTCCCGGACACGGACGACGGACGACGGACGACGGAAGGTCGTACCCGTGCCGGCGGTGTCTGCGAGGGGCGCCTGGTCGCGGGGTGAGCGAGTCGACCTACGGGCCGGAGGGGGAGGGGAGGAAGGGATCGGGCGGTCGCTGGTGACCGTCGCGCGGTGACGGCCCTGGGAGGACAGGGCGGACCGCGGTCGGCGGTGACGGGTGAGCTGCGACGCCGGAGATGCTCCCGCTGCTCGCGAGGATCAGTGGTGCTGGGTGCTGCCTACTGGGCTACCGGGGGCTGGCCGGTGAGCCCGGGCCGGGCAGCGCTCGTACCGACTGCGGACGAGACATGATCGACCCAGGGCTGTAACTCTGCTGAAACGGTGCGCCGCTGTCCAGCGGCCGTACAAGACCAATCCGGCGCGAGGTCCGAAAGATAAGCGTGCGGGCCGCGGAATCAGCCGAGCAGGCCGTGCAGCGAGTCCGCCGTCGTGCGGACCAGGTCGGTCCAGCCGAGGAGGGTCTCGCGGGACTCCACGTAGGTGATGGTCGAGATGCTGACGCCGCCGACGACGACGCCCCTGGAGTCGCGGACCGGGGCGCCGAGGCAGCGTACGCCGATCTCGTTCTCCTCCTCGTCGAGGGCGAAGCCCCGCTCGCGCACCGTGGCGAGGTCCGCGCGCAGGGCGTCGAGGTCGGTGAGGGTGTGTTCCGTACGGGTCGGCAGTCCCACGCGCTCGACCAGCGCGGTCAGCACGTCGTCGCCCAGGCCGGCCAGGATGCACTTGCCGATCGACGTGGCGTGCAGCGGCAGATGCATGCCCACCCGGGAGGACGTCTGCACCGGGCCAGGGCCGGTCACCTTGATGAGGCAGGTGGCGGCGTCCCCGGTGCGTACCCCCAGGTGCACGGTGGTGCCGACGCGCCGGCTGAGGACCTCGAGCTCGGCGCGCATCACCTGGTCCTCTTCGCAGCCCTGGGTGACCTTCGCGGCGAGTGCCCGCAGGCGCGGGCCGGGGCCGTAGCCGCCGGTGCCGTCGGAGGCCAGGAACGAGGTCGTCACCAGGTTCTGCAGGATGCGGTGGGCGCTGGCCTTCGGTACCCCGGCCGCCGCCGCGACCTCGCCCAGCCGGTGCGGATATCCGGGTGCCACGGCGGCTTCCAGCAGGTTGAGCGCCTTGTCGGTGGCGTTGCCCGCGAGGGAGGTGCGCCCCCCGCGACCGCCGGTCTGGGAGTCCTCCGAAATTTCGATCCCGGCCATTGACAGGCTCCAGTCTCACGGTTTCACTGATGAGCGTTCCACCACAAGATACAGCGTTCCACGTAATGGAACGCCGGGGCGGCGGGCCGGAGGGCTGCCGTCGCCCGCCTCGGAGAGCCCCGGTCCCGACGTGAGACCCCCCGAGAGGACAAGCCCCGTGGTGCAGAAGGTTCACAGGGTAAGCACGACCCCGGAGCAAATGGCAGAGATCGAACAGCAGTGGATCGATCCGGTCCGCGAGGACCAGGAACTCACCACGTTCGGGCTCTACCCCCAGCCCTCCCAGGGTCAAGCTGACGCGCAGGGCAGCTACCAGCTCTACCTCCCGCCGCAGTACGAGACCGAGCCCGACCGCCGATTCCCCGTCATCTACTGGCTCCACGGCGGGTTCGGGGACGCACGCCAGGGCGCGGACATGGTCGCGCGGATCGACAAGGCCATCCGGGACGACGTGATGCCCCCGGCGATCGTCGTCGTCCCGCAGATCCTGCCGATCGGCTGGTACGTCGACTCCAAGGACGGCGCCCGCCCGCTCGCCCAGATCACCGCCTTCGACCTGGTCGACCACATGGACTCCACCTACCGCACCATCCCCGAGGCCGCCGCCCGTACCGTCGAGGGCTTCTCCATGGGCGGGTTCGGCGCCCTGCACCTCGGCCTGAAGTACCCGAAGATCTTCGGCAAGGTGTCGTCGGTCGCCCCCGCGATCCTCCGCGACCTCAAGGACGAACCCGCCGACCGGGTCAACAACACCTACTTCGGCGACCAGGAGTACTACGACCTCTGCCACCCCTGGAGCCTCGTCCTCGCCAACGCCCCGGAACTGCGGCGCACCAGCCAGGTCCGCCTGCTGTCCGGCCGCCTCGACACCCGCCTCGCACCCACCATCCGCGACCTCGACACCCGCTTCACCGACCTCGAAGTCCCGCACGACTTCTTCGAGTTCCCGGACGCCGACCACGAGTACGCGGAGATCATGGACGGCTACGGCGACAGGTACTACGCCTGGTGGCGCACCGCCTGACGCCTGAACGTCCCCTAATGCGAAGGCAGTTGGCTCCCACGTCACAGCCTTCGTGCCGGTCGACCCTCCTCTTGCCCGCCGACCGCCCCGTTTCCCCGCCCGGCCGGTGATCCGTACTGCCCAGAAACGGAACACCTGCATGACGTCTCCGCGCCCCACGGCGCGCACGGAGTACGGCCGGGTCTCCGGCGCCCCCGCGCTGCTCCCAAGGGGGCGCCGTACGCGGTGAGCACGGCGGGCCCGCGCCACCGGCGCCCACCGCGACCACCCGGCCCCTGGCACGGGACCCGCCCCGCCCACGCGTCCGGCCCCGTCTGCCCCCAGCCGCCCTCCCCCCTCGCCGCCCCCCCGACTGCCGCCCGGCGAGGACTGCCCGAACCTCAACGTCGTCGACGGCCGGGTACTGCCCCGCACCTACGCAGAAACCCTGGCCGTGGCGGCGTACGAACGCCGTGCGGCCCGCCGATACGGGCACTTCGCCCAAGCGCGGGAGGTCTTCGAGACCGGCCACGGCTGGGCACCGATCCCGCTCGCCGGACCGGCGCGAGCCGACTTCCACCGCCGCTTCCTCCAGGCACAGACCACGGCCCGGTGAACCACACCCACCCGAAGACCCTAAGGAATCACGACCATGCGACTCAGCCCTTTGTCCGACCTGACCCCCGAACAGACCGCACTGCTCGAAACCATCGTCGGCCCCGGAGTCGAACCGCCTCCGCCCTTCCTCGCCTGGGCCCGCAACATGGAACTCGCCCACTGGGTGGAGAACTTGGGCGCCTACTGCCGCAACGAGTCGCGATTCCCGCAGCGGCTGCGCGAGTTGAGCGTGCTGATCGTGGGGCGCCACTTCGACAGCCAGTCCGCCTGGAACGCCCACTACGAGCAGGCGATTGCGGAGGGCGTCCCGGCCGAGTGCCTGGAGCGTCTGGCGCGCGGCGAGGACCCGGGGTTCAAGGCGGGGGACGAGCGCCTCTTCCACGCGTTCGCGCACGAGATGCTGGAGGAGCACTTCGTCTCGGAGGAGACGTACGCCGCCGCGCTGGCGCTGTTCGGCGAGGACGGCCTGCTGGACCTGATCGGCTGCATCGGCAGCTTCAGCATGTCCGCGATGATGCTCAACACCTTCCAGATCCCCCTGCGGGAGTACCTGCCGCGGCCGTTCGCGGAGATCGACGGCTTCCGCCGCGTCCCCACGAACGACTGACCACATCCGGCGAACGAACCGAAAGGATGTGGCGGATGCCGCACTCCCCCCTGGAACTGCTCGGCCAACTCCTCGATCAGAGAGGCGCGGAGAGCTCGGCCCACCGGTTCGTCCTCGGCGGTCCGTTCGGCTCTGAGCCGTTGGCGGACTCCTTCGCGCGGCTCGGCCATTTCACGGACGCGGGCGGCCTGTTGGTGGAGACATCGCACAGCTACGCGCGCGGGCGGGCCGAAGCGGCGGTCGGCGAGTGGCTGCGGAAGAACCCCGGCAGACTTGGCGTGGTCACCAAGGTGGGGCACGACCAGTCGGGCCACGACATGCCGTTGAGCCGCGAGAACGTGCTCGACCATGTGCGCGGCTCGCTGGAGAGCCTCGGCGTAGAGGCCGTCGACATCCTTCTCTACCACTGCGACGACCCCGCCCGCCCCGTCGCGGAACTCGCGGACACCCTGGTGAGCCTCGTGGAGGCCGGGTACGCCCGCCGTATCGGCGTCTCGAACTGGTCCGCCGGCCGACTGGCGGCGCTGGCAGGGCAGTTGGCCGAACGCGGCCACACCGCCGTGGCCAGCTACCAGTTCAGCCTCGCGAAGCCCGATCCGGTACGGCTGAACCACCCGTACGCGGACGAGGTACTCCTGTCGGTGGTCCGCCGGCACGGACTGCCGCTGCTCGGCTGGTCGGCGCAGGCTCGCGGATTCTTCGCCCGTCCGACAGGCGGTGTACGGCACGACGGCCGGCCGGACCCCTTCGACACCGAGCAGAACCGGGCCCGCCGGGAGCGGTGCGGGGTGCTCGCCGAACAGCTGGACTCCCGGCCGGAGACCGTCGCCCTGGCCTGGACCCTCCACCACCAGGGCGTGTGGCCGTCCATCGGCCCCCGCACGACCGAGCAGATCGACCGCTCGCTCCGGGCACGCCGGCTGTCCCTCACCGACGAACAGGTGCACTGGCTCCAGTACGGCACGTGAGTCGGAGCCGATCTCCGGTCACCAGCTCCGGGCCGCCTGCCGGAGCCGGTCGCGGACGCGGAGCACGTCGGGGTTGGTGTCGGCGCCCGGCCGCTGGACCAGGAAGAGCGTGTTCAACGGCGGCTCCTCCGGGTCGTGGAGGAGGACGAGGCGCCCGGAATCCAGGTACTCCTGGCACAGCGAGCGGGGCAGCACGCTGTAGCCGGCGCCCGCGTTGACCGCCGACAGCACCGCGTACAGATTGGGCACGGTGACGGCGGCGCGGGCGGTGAGCTGCTTGCCGAAGACGCTGCGCCAGTAGCGGCGGACGATCGGCAGGTCCTCGGCGTACGTCACCATCGGGACCGCACGCAGGGCGGCGCACAGGTCGTCGGCCTGGGCGTGCTCGTCGACACGGTCGGCCCAGACCGGGCTCGCGACCAGCAGATACTCCTCGTCCGCGAGCGGCACCGACTCCAGCGCCCGGCCACGTGGCCGCCGGGTGGTGATCACCAGGTCGTGCCGGCCGGCCCGCATCTCCTCCAGCAGCGGCTCGGGCAGCCCCTGCGTGACGCGCAGCTGGACGCCGTCGGCGACGAGCGGGACGAGGGCAGGCAGGACGCGGACGCAGAGCAGCTCCGACGGACCGGCCAGGTGCACGGGCGCGGCCGTGGCGCCCGCGTCCTCCAGCGTGGCCAGCGCGTCGAGCGGGCCCGCGATCTGTCCGGCGAGTTCGTGCGCGTACGGAGTGGGCTCCACCCCGCGCGGCAGCCGGGTGAACAGCTCCCGCCCGGTCTGCTGCTCCAGGGTGCGGATCTGCGCGGTCACGGTCGGCTGGGACAGCCCGAGCCGTGGGGCTGCCGCCGTGAACGACCCCGAGCGGTACACGGCCAGGAACGTGCGCAGCAGGTTCAGGTCCGCGTGCGGCGGCAACTGCTGCCTGCCTCCGGCCGTCGGGGCCGGGGCCTCACCCGCGGTGAGCGTCTGCTTCTCCATGGCACCCAGCGTAGCCACCTTTGGTATCGGAGTTCCGATAGCGGAAATCGGCCTGTCTATTGGTAGCCGGATGGCGATCCGCCCTACCGTCGCAGACGTCGCCAAGTGGTCTCGGACCACCTCGAACGGCGACGACACAGCCTGGAGCAAGGGAGAGAGCAGATGGCGAAGATCCTTTTCGCGGCGGTGACGCAGGACGGCACCAACGCGTTCGCCGGCTACCGGATCACCGCCTTCACCAACACCGAGGAACAGCTGGCCGGCAGTGCGGAGGGCGCGAAGTGGCTGCTTCAGGACCGGCTGACCGAGGCCGGCCTGAAGGTCGAGGCCGGCGAGCCGTGGGCGCCGCACATCGAGGTCGACCGCAACGTCGTCACCGGCCAGAACCCGGCCTCCTCCGGCCCGCTCGCCGCCCAGCTGCTCAAGAAGCTTTCCTGACAACGCATTTACCGAAAGGCACCCCCATGACCACGCAGAACGCGATCAACTGGCCCGAGAAGTACCTGCCCGGCACCGGCGACAACTTCGTCTCCAACGAGGTGATCGTCCGGGGCATCACCGCCACTCACGTCTGGCACTACCTGACCGACACCTCCACCTGGGAGTCGTACTACGACAACGTCGCCGACATCTCCTTCCCGCACGGCAGCGGCCCCGAGTTGAAGGACGACCTCCACTTCAGCTTCGGCACCTTCGGCTTCCCGCCCCTGGCCGCCCAGGTCATCGAGTTCCAGGCCCCGGCCGACGGTGTCGCGGGCCGCCTGTCCTGGACGGCGAAGCAGGACGGCAAGCCCGAGGAGCGGCTCGACGTGCTGCACGCCTGGCTGGTGGAGGACCTCCCCGGCGGACGGGTGCGGATCCTGACCCAGGAGACGCAGATCGGCGAGCCGGCTGCCGCGCTGGCGGCCGAGCGTCCGAACCCGATGCTCAACGGACACCAGGCGTGGCTTGACGGCCTCGTTGGCGCCGCCTCCAGGTAGCCCATTCCGGGGGTGCTACGGCGTCCAAGGCACACCCGGCCGGGCTCCCCCTCCTCAACACGCCACAGAATCAGGATGGTCCGGATCCCGCTTGCCGACTCGGTCGGGTCGCCGTCTGCCTCGGGCATCAGGACTCTCCGCTGTTCGGCTACGCAAAAGTGATCGCGCGGCCGGCGCAGGAAGGGGACAAGCGACTCAAGGATGACGAGGTGGCCTCCTGGGTGTCCGTCGTCGGGGAGCTGCTCGGCGACCGACGATGGCCGGTGCGTCGGCGAGGCGGGCGAACAGGTCTTCGGCCCCCACTTTTGGGAGGTGCGAGAGTAAACAGTGGAAGCTCCGCGTGGGTGAGTGCTCATTCCTGGAGCCGGTCCCGCCGCTTGAAGATGACGTACAAACTGACACATACGACCCCCGTCAAGCTGATCGCGAAGGGGTGTCAGAGCCCTCAGTGCAGCTCGGGCGTGAGGGGGGAAGTTCATGCCGTAGATGGTTCCAACGAGTGTCGGAGCAAAGAGGATTGCGGCCCAGGAGGAGATCTTCTTGAAGTCTTCCACCGGGCGGCCCTGACCATCGCGGCTCCTTCTTCCGCGGTCTTTCAGGCTCGTCCTCGGTTACGCAGTCGATTCTCCCCGCGCGCTCCCCGGAGGCATCCGTACTCCCCGGATGCTCCCCGGCAGGGTCCGGGGGAAGGCCGTGATCGTCGCGCTTGTGAAGTGGGTGTGGCATGTGCCGTGCGTGATTCCGGATGCCTGGGCATGCCCGCAGGGGATCGCCTTCTCCGTGCCGAGAGGGCCGAGAGAGCGGTTTACGGCGAGCCCTTTGCTGATAGCGGATGCATTGGCGAACTTCTTGCAATCCGCGCTCGCGTAAGACGGTATGCGCTTTCCGAACGTGATCGTTTGATTCGGGCTGGGTTGGCATGAATCCGACTTGTGGCGGGAGGGATGGGCGTGGTCGGTCCGTTCGTCTTGCTTGCGGAGGTGGCTGGTGCGTTCGGTGCTCGGGCTGCTGGCGGAGGCCGAGTGGGCGCGCCAGGTGCGGCCGGGAGTGTTCATGCTGCTCGGGGCGCCGGCCGGCTGAAGGCGCCCGTCCGGTCGACCGGGCGCCCCGCGTAGCCGCCGTCTGCCCGGACGGTGCGGAAGTGGCGGCGGCGCGCACGGTGTGGGGCGCCGGTACGGCGGGCGTTCTCCCGCAGGGTGAGGAAGTGGAGCCCTCGCGGGCCGACAGTTCCCCCCGACGTCGATCGGCCGGGCCCGCAGGCTCGTCCCGGCGGGCCTGGGTCATGGCCGCGAGGCTGGGGCGGTCCCCTGGTGTGGCCGGTCGTATGACGAACTGATTTCAACCACGCGAAGGTACGGGCGACCGAACCGGCTTCTGCGTGAGGCCGCGGAATGCCGCCGCGGTGTCCTCTTGCGGAATGCGCCGAGTGCATCCGGGTGGCGAAAAAATGTCGGCGAATCTGGCGAATTCCTTTCGCCCTGACGCCGGAATGGCTTGAACGAAAGGCTAATCGGAGATTAGCCGATATAGTGTGATTTGTCGGTAGCGGAGTGCTGCATTCCTCTGGATTTGATGGCTTGGCGGCCGCCCGGATTAGTACTATCCTCTGGTTGCCGCGGTTCCGAGACCATCACCAGGTGCCGCGATCGCACTCTTGCTCACCCTTCCGGGTGAGCATTGGGAAGTAATTCGGGGGGAAGATGAATCGCGCGCTGCTCATGTGATCCGCGACTTCTACGGAAGTACTTCGTGCGGACGCATTGACCTGTAGATGTTTCTTTAGAGGCGCGTTATCGCCCTTATGGGGCCACGGTCAAAAGACCGTTCCTTTGGCATGGCGTCTCGCTTTCCACACCTCACTGTGGCCGATCCGAGCCCTGAATCGGCTCAGAACCGTGCCCACCGACGAGGCACCACCCGTGTGCTGTCAGGAGACCAATGAGTACCCCTGCTCCCGTCCGTGTGATCTGCCTGCCCTTCGCGGGTGCCGGCGCGAGCTTCTTCCGGCCATGGAACAAACTCGCCCCGGACACGGTCCAGTTCGCCCCGCTCAACCTGCCCGGCCGGGAACGCCTGCTGGACGAGGAGCCCTTCACCGATCTGCACGGCGCGGCGGACGCCCTTCTGCCCGCCGCCGTCGAGCATGCCAAGGCCGCTCCCGTCGCCTTGCTGGGCCACTGCTTCCTCGGTGCGACGCTGGCCTACGAGATCTGCCTCCGGCTCGTCGCCGCCGGGTACGAGGACCAGGTGAAGCACCTGTTCGTCAGCGCGGCCCGTGCGCCGTTCGTGGGCAACTCCGCGCAGACCGCCGGGCTGTCCGACGAGGAGTTCCTCGCCCATGTCCGCCGTATCACCGGATACACGCACCCGGCCATGGAGATCCCGGAGATGCGCGAGGTCCTCATGGGCGCGCTGCGGGCCGACTTCCAGATGGACGAGGGCTACACGCCGACCGGGTCAGGTCCCGTCGAGGTCCCGGTGACGGCCGTGTGCGCCACCGACGACGAGATGGTCCCGCGTGAGGCGCTGGCCGGCTGGAGCGAGGTGACCCAGGGCCCGTTCCGCCAGGTCGAGGTGGCCGGCGGCCACATGTATGTCGCCGCGGACGCGCAGCCCCTCATCGACATCGTCGTCGGCGCGCTGGCCGGCTCGACCCCGGTCGTGGAGGTCTGAGATGCGACTGCGCGACTCCGTCGTCATGATCACCGGTGCCGCCCGAGGCATCGGACGGGCCTGCGCACTGCGTGCCGCCGCCGAGGGCGCCGACCTCATCCTGGTCGACGTCGACGGCGACCTTTCCGAGGTCCCCTACAGCCTGGGTTCGCCCGCGCAGCTGGAGCACACCGCCGACCTGTGCCGCAAGGAAGGCGCCAGCGTGCTCGTGGCGCCGGCCGACGTACGCAGCGCCGAAGCGGTCGAGGCAGCCGTCGAGCTGGGAGTCGATCGCTTCGGGACCATCACCGGGCTGATCAACAACGCCGGCATCGGGGCCCCGTCCGGCAAGCCGGCCCACGAGTTCACCGAGCAGGAATGGCAGGTCATGCTCGATGTGAACGTGTCCGGGGAATGGCGGGTGCTGAAGGCTGTGGCTCCGATCATGCTGCGCGACGGCGGCGGATCCATCGTCAACGTCGCCTCCACCGCGGGTCTGGTCGGCTACCGACACTTCGCCGGTTACGTGGCCAGCAAGCACGCCGTCGTGGGACTGACCAAGTCGGCCGCCCTCGACTACGCCCCCCACGACATCAGGGTCAACGCGCTGTGCCCCGGTCCGGTGCGTGACGATCCGGCCATGGATGGCCAGATGACCGCGGTCGTGGCCGACGCGCTCGGCATCAGCTACGACGAGCAGGAAGCGGTCTACCTGGAGTCGGTGCCGACCAACGCCCTGGTCGACCCGCTGGACGTGGCGGACGCCGCGGTCTGGCTGGTCAGCGGCGAGTCCCGGAGGGTCACCGGCACCGTCATCACCGTCGACTCCGGCTTCACGGCCCGCTGATGCCCTCAGGAAACAGCGGCGGCACCGGCCGATCGGTTCGTTCACGCTGCGGCGACCAACGGACCGGCCGGTGTGCCGCACCTCCACCCTGCCCGTAACCCCGGGCCGCCCGCCGGGCGCGACCGCGCCCGGCGTGTTCACCGGTTTTCCGAAGGAATCAGACCACCATGGCACCGACCACCTCCCGAGCGGCGCGGAGCACCGCCGACAAAGGCAGCCACGCCCTGATCCGGCGGCTCTCCGCAGGCGCCGACATCGACAGCCTGCGCAGCCGACTCGGCACGGCCTCTGAGCGGCAGCCCGAACTGGCCGGCCTCCGCCTGTGGGACGAGCCGGTCGCGGCCGGCGCCGACGACCCCGCCGCCGAGGAACGCCGCATACGCGAGATCGGCCGATCGGTGGCCGGCGTCGCCCGGCTGACCGTCCTCACCTACGCGGACGGCGCCGCCGACCTGCTGATAGTGGCCCACCGAGACCGCCTCGGCCGGTCCGGTCTCGGTGCTCTCGCCGACTTGGCCGAGGGCACGGACGTCACGGTGACGTTCCCGGCCGAGCCGGGGCCGCGGCCGGGCCCGGCCGCATGGGGCCTGGGAGAACCGACGGGACGCGGCGAGCCCCTTCGGGTTGCGGTCCCGGTGACCCGGGCGCGTGTCGGTGACGCGAAGCAGGCCTCCGCGGTGGCCCGTGACGCCGTAGCGGCGACGCTCGCGCACTACCGCCTCGCGGACTCGGCCGCCTTCACCGTGTTCGTCGACGACTCGGTCTCCTGCCACACCACGAGGAATCCCGACGACGACGAGGACGCCCCGTCCCTCGGCGCGCTCGCTCTGGCGGTCGGCACCGCCGAGGCCGGCACCGATCCGGCGGTCGGCGTGTTCGTGGTCGAGACGGGCCAGGACCGCTACATCCCCTTCAGCGCCGCGCCGTTCCCCGTCACGGTCACCGTGCAGGTGACGCCGGAGCGCGGTCTGGCAGCCGTCCTCACCACCGAGGACTCCGTCATGGCGCCGGTGGGCGCCGAACAGTTCGCCCATGTCCTCGGCGCACTGCTGGACGCCTACGCGCTCGGCACCACCGACGCGGCGCTCGACGAGGTGGCGCGACTGCCCGAGGCCACGGCGGCCGAGATCATCGAACGCGGCCGCACCGCGGGCCGTACCGGATTCCGGCCGACGACCATCCCGGCCGCCTTCACCGACATCGTCCGCGCGCAGCCGGACGCCCCGGCCGTGTCCGACCACGCCACCACCCTGACCTACGGTGAACTGGCCGAGCGCGGCGGCAGGATCGCGGCGGGGCTGCGCGAGCGCGGGGTCGGCCCCGGCGACCACGTCGCCGTCTGCCTGGGCCGCGACGTCGACACCGTCGCGACCATGCTCGGCGTGATGATGGCCGGTGCCGCCTACGTACCGGTCGATCCGGCCTACCCGGCCGAGCGCCTGGCCTACACCGTCGCCGACGCCGCCGTGAAGACGGTCGTGACGGCCGCAGCCGATGACGAGACCTTTCCCGACCACCCGAAGGTGACCACCGCGGAACTCCTGGCCTCGTCTCCTGCGGACAGGGCGGACAGGGCGGACGGGGTGGACGGAGCGGCCGGGAGCGACCCGGCCGGCATCGCGTACGTCATCTACACCTCGGGCTCCACCGGCCGGCCCAAGGGCGTAGCGGTCCCGCACGCCAACGTGGCGGCGCTGGTCGACGCGACCCGCGGGGACATGTCCCTCGGCTCCTCCGACGTGTGGTCGTTCTTCCACTCCAGCGCCTTCGACTTCTCGGTCTGGGAGATCTGGGGCTGCCTGCTGACCGGCGGTCACCTGGTGGTGGTCGGCGCGGACACGGCCCGGTCGCCCGAGGACTTCCACGACCTCCTCACCGCCCGCGGCGTGACGGTTCTCAGCCAGACACCGGCGGCGTTCGCGGCCCTGCAGGAGGCCGACGCCCGCAAGGGCACCGCCCTCGCGGTGCGCCTCGTCGTCTTCGGTGGTGAGCCGCTGGACGTGCGCATGCTCCAGGGCTGGTTCCGCCGCCACCCCGCGACCCGCTGCCGCCTCGTGAACATGTTCGGTATCACGGAGACCACCGTCCATGTCACCGCTCAGACGGTGACCCCTGGCGATGTGGCAGCGGTGAGCCGTTCGGTGGGACGGGCGCTGCCCGGCTGGTCCGTCTCGGTACGCGACCGCCGGGGCGCGGTGCTCCCCTACGGCGTGCCGGGTGAGATCTGGGTCGGCGGGGCCGGCGTCGCCGACCGGTACCTGAATCAGCCCGAGCTGACCGCGGCGCGTTTCGTCGATGACCCGGTGACCGGCACACGCCAGTACCGCAGCGGAGACCTGGGACGACTGGCCCCGGACGGCCGACTCGACCACCTCGGCCGCATCGACAGCCAGGTGAAGCTGCGCGGATTCCGGATCGAACTGGACGAGATCCGCTCGGTGCTGCTCGCCGACCCCGGTGTGACCGCAGCCGCCGTGACGGTGCACCAGGCCGTGGCCGGAGACTCGGCGACCGCACGGCTCGAGGCGTACGTCGTCGTGAACGGCGACCGCGACGTCGACGACATCCGCCGGCGCATGGCCTCCTACCTGCCCGCCTACATGGTGCCGTCGACGGTCACGCCCATCGCCGCGCTGCCGTTGACCATCAACGGCAAGGTGGACTCCGCCCGGCTCAGGGAACTGGTCCGGTCCGCGCCGGAGCCCGCCGCCGGACCCGCGCCGGCCGATACCGGGACCGATACCGGGACCGACACCATCCTGAGCCAGGTCCTGAGTGCGTGGTCCGAGGTGCTCGGCGAGACGGCGGAACCCGACGACGACTTCTTCGAGAGCGGCGGCAACTCGCTGCTCGCGGTGCGCCTGTCGGGCTCCCTGCGCCGCGCGGGCCTGCCCGCGATCTCGCTGCGCGAGCTGTACATCCACGCCACCCCGACCGAACTCGCCGAGCTGTTCGCGCGCCGGACCCAGGACGCGTCGGCATGACGACGGCATCACGGCGGCCGCTGCTCGCGGTCGTGTACGACACCGGCTCGGCCTCCGGCGCCACGATCCGCGCCGCCGCGGGCCGCAGCTGCGACCTCCTCTTCGTCGGCGACCGGAACCGGCCGCATGTCGCCGAGGCCTGGGCCGGCCTGGCCCCCCTCGGCGTGCTGTGCGACGTGACCGGACTGGACGACGCCGAACGGGTGCGGGCCGTCGCCGAGCACCGGCCGGCGGGGATCGTGACCTTCAGCGAGTACCAGCTCGCCGAGACCGCCCGTCTCGCCGAGGCCCTTGGCCTGCGCGGCCACACCCCGCAGACCGTGGCGCTGCTGACCGACAAGATCGCGCAGCGCGGCGCGTTCGCCGCCGCGGGCGTCGACACGATCCGCTTCCGGCCCCTGTCGCCGGACCCGCGGGCCGCCATCGAGGCGGTGGGCCTGCCGGCCGTGGTGAAACCGCGCCGCGGAGCGGGCAGCAGGGACACCTTCCGGCTCTCGACGGCCCAGGAGACCGAGGCGGTCCTCGGCGCGCTGCCCGACGACGCCGAGTTCGTGGTGGAGGAACTGCTGCGGGGGGATCCGGGCGTCGCCGGGGCGTTCTTCGGCGACTACGTCTCGGTCGAGTCCGTCCACACCGAGACCGGCTCCCGACAGGTCTGTGTGACCGGCAAGTTCCGGCTTGCCGAGCCGTTCCGCGAGACCGGGATGCTGCTGCCGTGTTCGCTGGGCGCCGCGGACCAGGACGCCGTACTGGCGGTCGAGGCGGCCGCGGTCAAGGCGCTCGGCGTGAGCAGCGGTGTCACCCACACGGAGATCAAGCTGACCCCTGACGGGCCGCGGGTCATCGAGGTCAACGGCCGCGTCGGCGGCTACGTCCCGGAGATCCTCAAGCGTGCCGCCGGGGTCAACCTGATCCGGCTCGCGGTCGACGACGCCCTGGGCCGGCCGATCCGCGGCGACCTGGCGCCCCGGTTCCAGGGCGTCACCTACCAGTACTTCCTGGCGGTACCGGACGACGGCGGCGGCACGCTGAGCGCCGTCGAGGGCGTGGACGAGCTCGCGGAGCTGCCCGGCGTCGACCACGTGGAGGTCCACGCCGTCCCCGGCCGGACCTACGACCGGCAGGACGGGACGCAGAGCCACCTCGGGGTCGTCTACGGACACGCTCCCGATCACGCCGCCCTGGAAGCCACCGTGACCTCCATCGACGCGAGATTCCGTCCCGTTTTCCGTTCCCAGCCGGACAGGTCGACGACATGACAGTCACCCCCACCCAGACGGACCCCGGGCCGGGCGCGCACGGACCGGCCGCCGACTATCCGCAGGACGCGACCGTGCACCAGGTCTTCGCGCGGATCGCCGAGACCACCCCGGACCGCACCGCCCTGGTCACCCCGACGGCCTCGGTGACCTACGGGGAACTGCACGAGGCGTCCACCGCGTCGGCCAGGGCGCTGGTCGCCGCCGGGGTGCGGCCGGGTGACCTGGTGGCGGTGCGGCTGGGCCGCGGCATCGCCTGGATCACGGCGTATCTGGCGGTCCTGAAGGCGGGCGCGGCGATGCTGCCGGTCAGCACGCGCGAGCCGGACCAGCGGGTGGCCCTGCTGCTGGCCGACAGCGGGGCGAAGGCCGTGATCGGCACGGGCTTCACCGCCCCTGCCGGGCTGCCGGTGCTGGACGCCGGGGCGAGCGGTCCGTGGGACACCGCACTGCCCGGCGACCTCCGGGCCGAGAGCCCCGCCTACGTGATGTACACCTCGGGGTCCACCGGAGTCCCGAAGGGCGTCGTCGTCTCGCACCGCAACGTCCTGCGGCTGGTGGTGAACTCGGGGTTCGCCCGGTTCGGGCCGGACATGCGGGTCCTGCAGACCGGAGCGGTCTCGTTCGACGCGACCACCTTCGAGGTCTGGGGGCCGCTGCTGGCCGGGGGCTGTGTGGTGCTGGTGGACGACGACACGATCCTGGACGCGGCCCGGCTCGGCGCCGCGCTGCGCGAGCACGCCGCGAACACGCTGTGGCTGACGGCGCCGCTGTTCAGCCAGCTCGCCGGGCAGGAACCCGGCCTGTTCGCGCCGCTGCGGGAACTGTTCGTCGGCGGGGACGTCGTCGTCGGCCGGCATGTCGCGGCGGTCATGGCGGCCTGCCCGGACCTGCGCGTCGTCAACGGATACGGGCCCACGGAGAACACAACGTTCTCCACCCTGCACACCATCACCGAAGCCGACACCTCCGGGACGATCCCGATCGGCCTGCCACCGGCCAACTCCTCGGCCTACATCCTCGACGAGGCCCGCAACCCCGCGCCGGCCGGCACGGCCGGAGAGCTGTACGTCGGCGGGGACGGTGTCGCGCTGGGCTATCTGAACCGTCCGGAGCTCACCGCGGAACGGTTCCTCACCGACCCGTTCCGGCCCGGCGGGCGCATGTACCGGACCGGTGACCTGGCCCGGCGGCACGCGGACGGGGTCATCGAGTTTCTCGGCCGGGCCGACGACCAGGTCAAGGTGCGGGGCTTCAGGATCGAGCTCCGCGAGATCGAGGAGGCCCTGCGCGGCCACCCCGAGGTCGCCGACGCGGTCGTCGTCCTGCGCGACCGGGGCCCGGAGCCGGCCGACCGGTACCTCGTCGGGTATGCCGCGGCCACCAGCTGGCTGGACAGCCGTGACCTGCGCGCCTATCTGGCATCGAAGCTCTCCCCCCACCTGGTGCCCGGCTACCTCGTCGTACTCGACGAACTGCCGCTGACCGCACACGGCAAGGTGGACCGGGCGGCGCTGCCGGACGCGATGTCGATGCCGGACATGCCGGAGGAGTACGTACCCGCCGAGTCCGAGGCCGAGAAGCGGCTCGTCTCCCTCTGGGAGGGGCTGCTGGGCATCGACACACCCGGCGTCCTCGACTCGCTGCTCGACCTCGGCGTCGACTCGCTCGGGGCGGCACGCCTGTCACGCGCGATCGCGGACGAGTTCGGCCGGAGCATCCCGGTCTCGGAGATCCTGGGCCGGCCGACGATCCGTGAGCTCGCCGCGGTCCTGGACGGCGCGCCCACCGAGACCTCCGGCCACGTGGACGGCGCGCCCACCGAGACCCCCGGCCACCCGGACGGGGCGCAGCAGCGCGACACCTTCGCCCTGACGTCGGCGCAGCGCGCCATGTACGCCGCGCAGCGCAGCCGGCCGGAGACGGTCCAGTACAACGTCTCGCTGCTGATCGACCTGGCACCCGACGTCGATCCGGCCGCCCTGGAGCGGGCCTTCGCGGAAGTGATCGGGATCCACGACGCACTGCGCACCGAGTTCACCGACGGGCCGGACGGCCTCGTGCAGCGCGTCGTACCCACGGCGGACTTCCGCCTGGAGCAGCGGCACGCACCGCTGGATCCCGCCGCGGAGATCCGGCCGATCGCGCCCGACCGTGCACCGCTGCTGCGGGCGGCCCTCTCCCGGGGCGCGGACGCGGCACAACTCCTCGTCGACGCACATCACCTGATCCTGGACGGGGACTCGCTGCGCCGGGTCTTCGCCGACATCGACGCCGCCTACCACGGGCGTCCCGTCGAGGCGCCGACGCGGTCGTTCGCCGACTACCTCGCCTGGTCCGAGGGCGGGGCCGCGGCGGCCCGGCGGGAGGCCGACCGGTCCTACTGGAAGGACGTCTTCCGCTCGGCTCCGGCGCGGCCCGAGCTGCCCGCGGACCGGCCGCGTCCGGCGCTGCGGACCTTCGCCGGCGCGACCACGCAGCTGCACTTCGGGCCGGAGCGCACCGCACGGATGCGGGCGCTGGCAGCCGAGCGGCGCACCACGCTGTTCCCCGTGCTCGCCGCCGGGTACGGAGCCTTCCTGCGCACTCTGACCGGGAGTGCCGACGTCACCATCGGGGTGCCGACGATCGGCCGCGGCGAAGCCGCGTTCGACCGGACCGTCGGCATGTTCGTGGACACCGTCTGCCTGCGGCTCGACGCCGCTGCCGAGGCGCCGCTGGCCGCCCTGGTCACGCAGGCCGCGGCGGGAATCGGCGGGGCCCTCGCGCACAGCACCTGCGGCCTCGACGAGCTGGCCGCGCTGGCCGGTGCCGAGCAGATCCCGGGCCGCACCCCGCTGTTCGACACCATGCTCGCCCTGCACGCCGCGGACCTGCTCGCCGTCGACTTCCTCGGCACACCGCTGACGCTGCGCCCGCTGTTCCCCGGACACACCATGTTCGACCTGAACCTCCAGGTGTACGACCACCCGTCGGGGCTCCGGGCCGACTGGGAGTACTCGACCGAGCTGTTCGACCCGCCGACCGTCGAGACCTTCAAGGAACTGCTGCTGGCGACCGTGGACCGGCTGCTGGACGACCCCGGCGAACCGGTCGTGCCGCCGTCCGCCGTCCCCGCGGCGGCGCCCTCGGCCGTGCCGGCCTTCGACTTCGACTTCGACTTCTGAGACCGACCATGAATCACACCCAAGGAGCCGTCCTCATGACGCCCGACCTGACCGCAGGCCAGCGGCGCGTAGCAGCGGCCCAGCGCCCCGAGGCCGCCGCGTTCTGGACCTCGCGTCTGGCCGACGCGACCCCCGTCGGATTCCCCGCCGACCGGCCCTCCGACGACCGCGCATCCCACCGCCACACGGCCGAGCTGCCGCTGGACGCCGACACCGGCGAGCGCCTCCAAGCCGTCAGCAGGGGGGACGCCGAGGCCGCCGCCGTGCTGCTGGCGTCCGTCGCCGTCGCGTTGCTGCGCTCCTTCGCGGGCGTCGACGACCTGGTCATCGGCAGGCTTCCCGGCGCCCCTGGGGGCCTCGCCGACATCGTCCCGCTCCGCACGACCCTCGCCGATGACGACTCGCTCGCCGCGGTCGCGGCCCGGCTCGGCGCGGCGGTCGGTGAGAGCCGCCTGTACGAGGACTACCCGGTCGAGCTGGTGGCCGACCTGCCGGAGGTCGTCGTCCTCGGCGATGCCATGCCCGCCGACGACCGGCTGCCCGCCGCCGACACCTTCATCGGCTTCGGAGCGGCCCGGCGTTCGATCGTCGTCCGGGTGGACGGCGACCGCTTCCTGCCGGAGTCGGCGCACCTGCTCGCCGAGCGGTGCCGCACTCTCCTGGCCGCCGCGCTGGACGCACCGCGTGCGCCCCTGGCCGGGCTCGACCTGCGCACCGAGCACGATCGCAGGACCACCGAAGCCGCGAACGACACCGCCAGCCCCTTCCCGGACCAGGTGACGCTCTCAGAGCTGTTCGCCCTGACCATGGCGGCCCGCCCCGGGCAGACCGCGATCGTCACGCCGGAACGCGCCTACACCTACGCCGAGTTGGACCACGTGACCGCGCATCTGGCGGCGCGCCTGCGTTCCGCCGGCGTCGGGCGGGACGTGATCGTGGGTGTGCTGGCTGAGCGGTCCTTCGCGGCGCTGGCCGGGATCCTCGCGGTGATCAGGGCCGGCGGCGCGTATCTGCCGCTGGACCCGTCGCTGCCGCAGGAGCGGCTGGCCCACATGGTGTCCGACAGCCGGACGGGCCTGGTGCTGGCCGACGCGGCCTCGGCCGGGCGGCTGCCGGGGGCCGGCGCCACTGTGATCGCCCTCGACGACGCGGTGCGGGAGGCCTTCGAAGCAGAACCAGCCGACCCGGTCCCCTTCGGCAGCCCCGACGACACCGCGTACGTCATCTACACCTCCGGCTCCACCGGACTGCCCAAGGGCGTCGTCGTCGAACACCGCAGTGTCGTCAACCGCCTGCACTGGATGCAGCGCACCTACCCCCTCGGCGCCGACGACGTCATCCTCCACAAGACCCCGACCGCGTTCGACGTCTCGGTGTGGGAGCTGTTCTGGTGGCTGATCGAAGGCGCCGCCGTGTGTCTGCTCGAACCGCGGGGCGAGCGCGAGCCGGGTGCGATCGTCGAGGCGATCGACCGGTTCGGCGTGACCGTCCTGCATTTCGTCCCCACGATGCTCGGGGCGTTCCTGGACTACGTCGGAGCTGCCGGCGCGGCCTCCCGACTGGCCCCGCTGCGCCGCGTGTTCTCCAGCGGCGAGGCCCTCGGCCGACACCACGTGACCGCGTTCCACCAGCTCGGCACCGGCGCCGAACTGGTGAACCTGTACGGCCCGACCGAGGCCACCGTCGATGTCAGCCACCATCGCACCGCCGCCGACGACACGGTGGTGCCGATCGGCCTGCCCATAGACAACACCCGGCTGTACGTCCTCGACGCCGCGGGCCGCGAGCTGCCGGTCGGCATGCCCGGCGAGCTGTACATCGCCGGCGCCGGACTCGCCCGCGGATACCTGCACCGCGAGGAACTCACCGCCGAGCGCTTCGTGACCGACCCGCTGCCCGGCGAGGACCGCGCCTACCGAACCGGCGACCTGGTACGACGCCTGCCCGACGGCGCCATCGAGTACCTCGGCCGCATCGACTTCCAGGTCAAGCTGCGCGGGTACCGCATCGAGCTCGGCGAGATCGAGCAGCGGCTGCTGGCCCACCCGGAGGTCACCGACGCCGTCGTGGTGCTGCGGACCGGCGACGACGGCCAGGGCCGGCTGTACGGATACGTCGTCTGCGCCGGCGACGTCGCCGAGGACGACCTGCGCGCGCACGCCGCCGTCACCCTGCCCGCGTACATGGTCCCCGAGCGCATCGTCCCGCTCGCGGCCTTCCCCCTGTCCCCGAACGGCAAGCTCGACCGCTCGGCGCTGCCCGAGCCGGCCGTACGCACCGCCGAGTACGTCGCGCCCGGGTCGGAGGCCGAGCGGGCCCTCGCCGGTATCTGGGCCGAAGTGCTGGGCGTGGCACGGGTCGGCGCGACGGACAGCTTCTTCGCCCTGGGCGGCAACTCCATCCACTTCGTCTCGGTGCTCGCCAAAGCCCGTAAGGAAGGCCTGGAGTTCACCTTCCAGCAGCTGTTCGCCCATCCCACGGTGCGGGAACTCGCGGCGGGCGTCGGCGAGGCGGCGGCCGGAGACGCCCCGCCGACGGAGTTCGGGGCCTTCGAGCTGATCAGCGACCGCGACCGGGCCCTGGTTCCCGAGGGCGTCGAGGACGCCTATCCGATGGCCATGCTCCAGTCCGGGCTGATCTACCAGAGCGAGATCATGCACGGCAACACGAGCTACCACGACATCATCAGCTACCTGATCCAGAGCTCCATCGACCCCGGGCTGTTCCGCGAGGCGGTACGCATCCTGGTGGAACGCAACCCGATCTTCCGTACCAGCTACCACCTGCACGAGTACGCGGAGTACCTGCAGCTGGTGCACGAGCGGATCGAGGAGCTGCCGCTGGTCGTCCACGACATCCGGCACCTCGACCGGGCGAAGCAGGACGCCTGGTACGACGAGTGGTTCCACCGCGAGCAGAACCGGCCCTTCGACTGGGACAAGCCGGGGCTGTTCCGGTTCCACATCCACGTCCTGTCCGACGAGCTCTACCGGTACAGCGTCAGCCAGCACAACTCGGCACTGGACGGCTGGAGCATCAACCAGGTACACGTCCAGCTGTTCGGCATCTACTACGCGCTGCTGGAGGGGCGGACCGTCGACACCCCCCAGGTGGTCAACCACCTGCGCAACTTCATCGGTCTCGAGCGGCACGCCATCGACTCCCCGGACTTCCAGGAGTTCTGGCGCAAGGCGCTGGACGGGCGGCCGCACACCGAGATCCCGCGGCTGCGGCCGGCCGAGGCCGACGAACGCCTCGACGTGGTGTTCCGGGACATCGAACTGCCGGACGGCTTGTCGGACCGGATCGTGGCCCTGGCCGGGCGACTGGGTGTACCGGTGAAGAACGTCCTGCTCGCCGCGCATCTGCGGGTTCACACCCTGCTGTGCGGAAACCTCGACGTCATCACCGGATACGAGCACGGCGGCCGGCCCGAACTGCCGGGCGCGGACCGCGCGCTGGGCGTCTTCCTCAACACCATGCCGCTGCGGGTGAAGGTGGCCGAGGGGACATGGACGGAGCTGATCCGGCAGACGTACCGCAGCGAGGCCGAGCTGCTGCCCTACCGGCGGTATCCGATGGCGAAGGTGAAGCAGGACCAGCGGACCACCGACCCGCTGTTCGAGACGGTCTTCAACTTCACCCACTTCCACTCGCTCAAGGCGCTGAAGGAGCTGCCGGAGTTCGCGCTGCTGGACGTACGGGCAGCGGCGATCACCGAGTTCCCGCTGCGCGCGGAGTTCTCGCAGCACTTCTACACGGACGAGGTACAGCTCAGCCTGCACTACCACACCGGAGTGTTCGACACCGAGCACATCGAGCGGATCGGCGGGTACTACCGCCGGGCCCTGATGCACATGGTCGACACGCCCGATGCCCCGCATCACTCCGCCGAACTGCTGGACGAGACGGAGCTGGCGGAGCTGGCCGCGTTCAGCGCACCCCACACGGACGCCACGACGGTGGTCGACGCGGCCGGGGGGACGGCCGCGCCCATCGGGACGACGGGCGACGTGGTGGTCTCAGGGCGTCCCACGGGGCGGCGCGGGTTCTGGCGACCGGACGGCGTCGTCGAGTTCGTGGACCACGACAACTCCGCCGCGGCGGTCGAGGAGGCGCCGTCGGCGCCCGCGACCGCCCGGCTGACGGTTCGTCCGGACACCGAGGACGCACTCGCCCCGTTCATCGAGCGGATCCGTGCGGTCTGGGCAGGGGTCCTGGAGACCGAACCGGACGGCATCGGCATCGACGACGACTTCTTCGACATCGGCGGCAACTCGCTGGCCGCGCTGCGCGTGAGCGTGCAGCTGAAGGAGTGGGTGTCGCTGCGGGACGTGATGCGCAGCTCCATCCTGCGCGAGCTCGCGGAGGCCGCGGCCGAGAAGGCCGGCACCGCCCCCGCGGAGGAGGGCACGCTGCTGGCCAGGTTCACCGAACCCGCGAACGCCGCGGCGACCGTCGTCCTCCTGCCGTACGCGGGAGGCAACGCCGTGCACTTCCGGCCGGTCGCACAGGAGCTCGCCCGGCGCGACAGCACGGTCGCCGTGGCCGCCGCCGAGCTGCCCGGGCATGCTCCGGGGGCGTCGGGTGCGGATCTGCTGCCCTTCGACGAGATCTGCTCACGTCTGGCCGCCGAGATCGACGCGACGACGAGCGGGCCGCTGGTGCTGTGGGGCCACTGCGTCGGCTCGGCCCTGGCTCTCGCCCTGGCGCGGCTGCTCACCGAGCGGGGCCGGACGGTGCGGCACCTGTTCCTGGCCGCGAAGCTGCTCGCTGATGCCGACACCATCCGCGACACGCTGGGCAACGCCGAGCGACTCTCCTTCGGCGACGTACGCGACCTGGTCGTCGACTGGACGGGCTCGACAGCGATCGACTCGGCCGAGGAGGCGACCCGCGACCTGCTCGTGCGCACGTTCCGCCACGACTCGCTGACCGCCAACACGTACCTGCTCGGCCTGCGGACCGCGCCGCCGGAGCCGCTGGACGTGCCGTGCACCGTGGTGATCGCGGCCGACGACCCGGCGACCGAGGGCTACGGCGAGGCGTACGGAGCCTGGGAGACGGCGGTCCGCGCACCGCGGCTGGCCGAGCTGACACACGGCGGCCACTACTTCGCGCGGACCCGGCCGGAGGCGGTCGCGGACCTGCTGGCCACAGCGGTCCACGAGACACCGCGGACGTGACCGCCGACCCGCCCGGCACCCGCACCTGAGCGGAGGAGGACCTGTTCCTCCCCCGTCCCCCCCACCCGGCCCGTCCCTTAGGAGCCAGCCCCGTGACCACCCCTGAACCCCCCGAGCCCTCCGGGCGCCGCAGACTCACCGTCGCCCTCCTCGGCCCCGCGGCAAGCCTGCGCGGCGCCCGCACCCTGCTCGGCATCGGCCTCATCGACAGCACCGGAACCGGTCTCTACCTGGCCGGCTCGGCCGTCTACTTCGTGGCCGTCCTCGGCCTGAGCGCCGCGCAGGTCGGCCTCGGCCTGTCCGTGGCCGGGCTGCTCGGACTGGTCTGCCAGCCCGTCCTCGGCTGGCTGGCGGACCGCCACGGCCCCCGCCAGGTGCTCGCGCTGCTCCACGTCTGGCGGGCCCTGAGCTTCGGCGTGCTGCTTCTCGCCGATTCCTACTGGCAGTTCCTGATCGCCGTCGCGATGATCGGCGTCGGACAGCAGGCCCTCTCGCCGATCTACCAGGCCCTCGTGGAGCGCACCGTCGGCGCCGAAGGACGGCTGGCGATGATGGCCCGCTCCCGGGTCGTCTACAACGTCGGATTCTCCCTCGGCGGCCTGGCCGCCACGGTCGCGATCGGTTACGGGACCCACACCGGGTTCTCCATGATCATGCTGGGCAACGCCGTGTTCTGCCTCATCGCGGCCGCCATGCTGGCCGCGGCACCGGCGGCCGACGGCGAGACCGGCTCGGCCCGGCGCGCACCCCTGCGACTGGCCCACCTCCGCAACAAGCGGCACCTGGCCGTCGCCGGGATCAACGGCGTGCTCAGCCTGCACATCTCACTGCTCGGTGTCGGTATCCCGCTGTGGGTGACGCTGCACACCGGCGCGCCCCGGTCCACGGTCGGCGTGCTGCTCGTGGTCAACACGGTCGTGGCGGTCCTCGGGCAGGTGTGGGCGTCGAAGGGCTCCGACACCCTGGACGGCAGCGTCACCGCGCTGCAACGCGGCGGCTGGGCGCTGGTCGCCTGCTGCCTGTTCTTCCTCGTCGCGGCCCACACCCACGCCACCCCGGTGGTCATCGCGCTGCTGATCGCCGGCGTCATCGTGATGACGGGGGCCGAGCTGTTCCAGTCCGCGGGCGGCTGGGGCGTCTCCTACGCCCTGGCGCCCGAGGAGGGCCGAGCCGAGTACCTGGCCACCTTCAATCTCGGTACCGGTCTGCAGTTCGTCGTCGGCCCGACGATCGTGACCGCGGGGGTGATCGACCACGGCACGCTCGGCTGGGTGGTCTTCGCCGGCTGCCTGGCGGTCGCCACACTCGCGGTGCGGCCCCTGGTCGCCGCCGCCCAACGTCCGGCCCCGGCCGGGAAGGGAGTCACCGAGCATGCCTGAGCTTTCAGAGCTCCACGGGCCGCGCGGCACGGTCAGGATCGCGGCGGCCCAGGCCTGCCCCGTGCCCGGCGACGTCGTGCGCAATGTGGCGACCGTCGCCGCGTCGATCCGGGAGGCCGCCGCGAACGGCGCCCAACTGGTCGTGTTCCCGGAGAAGTTCCTCTGCGGCTACGAGCCGGACCTGGTCGCCGCGGACCCGGCCGGCCTCGCGGTCTCGGCGGACGACCCGCGCCTGGACCCGATCGCCGAGGCATGCCGGGACAGCGGTACGGCGGCGGTGGTCGGTGCGGTGTCGGCCGACGGCGGCGGCCTCGCCATCTCGGTGTTCGTCTTCTCCCGTGCCGGTTCCGTCGCCGGGCGCTACGACAAGCAGTTCCTCTTCGGCAGCGAGACAGGCCTGTACCGTCCCGGTACGCGTGACTGCACCCTGGACCTCGACGGCTGGCGACTGGGCCTGGGCATCTGCTACGACTCCGGGTTCCCGGAGCACGCCGCGACGGTCGCCGCCGACGGCTGCCACGCGTATCTGCTCTCCGCGCTGTTCAGCGTCGGCAACGGTTACCAGGAGTCCCGCACCTGGCTGCCCGACCGGGCCCGGGACAACGGCCTGTACGTCCTCATGGCGAACCACGTCGGGCACACCGGCGGCTGGCACGCGTGCGGTTCCAGCGCGGTATGGGGCCCGGACGGCACGGTGCTGGCCGAAGCCGGACCGGAAGCCACCGAACTCGTCTACGCCGACCTCGATCCAGCGGCGTGCGGGGCGACGGCAGCGGACGGTGCGTCGCTGCGGCCGGCCCTGCTCCTGTCATGAGGAGCACCGTGACCGGGGGACGGTCGTGAACCGGGGCCGCCGCGGCTGGCTGCGCCGGTTCCATGCGCGGGGCGGGGCACACATCCGCCTGCTCTGCTTTCCGCATGCGGGCGGCACGGCGAACTCGTTCTTCGAGCTGTCGTCGAAGACGCCGCCCTGGGTCGAGGTGGTGGCGGTCCAGTACCCGGGCCGCCACGACCGCTCCGGCGAGCCGCTCGTCCCCAGCGTCACCGCGCTGGCCGAGCGGGTGTGCGCGGAACTCTGGGCACAGACCGACGCGACGCCCCTGGTCCTGCTCGGCCACAGCATGGGCTCGCTGGTCGCGTACGAGGTCGCGCACCGCCTGTCCGACCGCTCCGCCGGCCCCCTCGGCCTGGTCGTCTCGGCGGCCGTCGCCCCGGACGCCCGGTTCCGCGACACCCGAGCTCTCGACGACGCCGATCTGCTGGCCGACCTCGGGGCGCTCGGAGGCTTCGACGACCTCCTCCTGCGGGACCCCGAATTCGTCGCCATGGTTCTGCCGATCATCCGGAACGACCTGTGGGCGTCGGAGACGTACCAGGTGCCGGACCGGCCCCCGCTCAGTTGCCCTGTACAGGCGCTGTACGGGGCCGATGACGCGTTCGTCCTGCCGGACCGGGTCGCGGGGTGGAGCCGTTTCACCGACGCGGGCTTCTCCTCGCACGCGTTCGACGGCGGCCACTTCTTCCTCGATGCGCGCCGTGCCGAGGTGCTTCCCGTGCTGCTCGACTTCGTCGGCCGGGTGGGGAGGCGCGGGCTGAGCGCGGAAACCGGGCCGGCCCGCAACTGACCCGAGGAACCGTCGTCCGCGGCGCGACCTTGCAACTGCCCTCGGCTGCCGCGTCAACCGTCACCCTGCTCGATGTCCAGATGGATCGGCCCGCGCAGCACGGGGCTGGGCCGGTACGGTGGCGGGTCGGCGATCAGACTGGGCCGGTCGAGGCGGCGTACCAGCTCTCCCAGCGCGATCTGCGCCTCCCGCCGGGCCAGCGGGCCGCCGAAGCACAGGTGGATGCCGCTGCCGAAGCCGAGGTGCTGGTTGTCGCGCCGGTCGGGGTCGAAGCGGTCCGGATCGTGGAAGCGGTCCGGATCCCGGCTGCCCGAGGCCAGCATCAGCATGACCTGCGAGCCCTTGGGGATGACGGTGTCGGCGACGGTGACGTCGCTGTACGCCGCCCGCCAGGGAATGATGTGCACGGGCGGCTCGTAGCGCAGCAGTTCCTCGACCAGCGGCACAACCAGATCCGGTTCGTTGCGCAGCCGCTGCAGCACCTGCGGGTGGCGCAGCAGCGTCAGCATGCCGTTGGTGATGAGGTTGACGATGGTCTCGTGGCCGGCGATCAGGAGCAGTTTGGCGGTGGCGACGATTTCGGCGTCGGTCATCCGACCGTCGGGCCCGTCGTCGTTGGCCAGCCGTGACAGCAGATCGTCTCCTGGTCGGCCGTGGCGCTGTTCCACCAGCTCGCCGAGACACTGGAGCAGGTCCTTGCGGGCCTGTACGCCCTTGTCCAGTTTCTCCTTCGGGTCGGTCTCGGGGTCGTAGTCGACCGAGTTCATGATGTCGTTCACCCAGAGGTGGAACCTCGGCTCGTCCTCGCGTGGCACACCGAGCAAGTGACAGGTCACGGCTACGGGGAACGGGAAGGCGAAATCGTCGACGACGTCGATCCGCTCCTTGCCCGCCAGATCGTCGATCAGGCTGCCGACGGTGGCGGTCAGGAAGCCGTCAAGTCCGGTCACCAGCCCCGGGGTGTGCGGGGGGCCGAAGTGACGCGTCGCCATCCGCCGCAGGCGATCGTGCTCGGGCGAGTCCATGTGGATGAACGACGACGGGGCCCCTCCCTCGACCGAGGGCATCGGAGACGACAGATTGCGCACGTCGGAACTCAGATGCGGGTCGTTCAGTATGTCCGTGATCGCGCGATAGGTGCTGATGACGTAGCTGCCGTCCTCCTGCCGGGCCACCGGCGTCCTGCGCAACTCGGCATACAGCGGGTAGGGGTCGGCCCGGGCGGAGTAGTCGAAGATCCGTTGCAACGTGCCGGACGTGCCGGACGTCCGGGTCGTGGTCGTCCGGCCTTCCTCCTGCCGATGCCGATGCCGATGCCGATGCCGGTGCACGGCCGTGAAGCGGCGCTCACCCGGTTCATGGCCTGTGACGACCACCGTGGCGCCCTGCGCGAGCAGGGCGGGGCCGGGGAAGTCGACGGGCACCGGTTTCATGTCGGCCGGCTGGTCCGGCGTGGGCCAGGGGGGCGGGAAAGGCGCGGCCGCCTCGATCAACCGTCGGTAGTGGTCCAGCCACTTGCCGTTGTTGAAGCTCACGGCGGCTGTGACGCGGCCCCGATAGCCGTATGCGGTGACGAAGCGGTGGTCGGACACCGACCCCTGGGTGACGACCACCTCGTCGGCGAAGGTCGGCACGCCGACGGACTTGATGTTGACGCCGAACTGGATCGACCAGAACAGCGGGACGGACAGGTGGGGCCAGCGCTCCGCCTGGCCATGGAGCATGTTGTGTGCCGCGACCTCGGCCTGCTCCACGGCGTTGGCCCAGTGCTCCAGTGCGATGAGCCGGTGTTCGTAGAAGGGGTTCGGGCAACGTGCCACGTCTCCCGCGGCGAAGACGTCGTCGGTGACGCGGCCATTGATGTCGAGGGCGCGGCACCCCGTGTCACAGGTGATTCCCCACACGCCCGCCGCCAGTCCCGACTCCCGCAGCCACTCGGTGTTGCGGATGCTCCCGAGTGCCACCACCGCCACATCGGCGTCGACCGTACTGCCGTCGTCGAAGTGGGCACGGCGAAACCGTCCCTGGGCGTCGCCCTCCAGCCGGGTGACCTTGACCCCGCACCGCAGGTCGACACCGTGGGCGCGCTGCATCTCCGCCGCCACCTCGCCGACCATCGCGCCGAGCGCCCCGACCAGCGGGTACGGCGCGAGTTCGGCGACGGTCACCGGGATGTCCCGCTCCCGGCAGATGGAGGCGATCTCGGAGCCGGTGAATCCCGCACCGATGACCAGCACCCGGGAGGGCCCGGCAGCGAGGGCCCGCTGCAGACCCTCGGCGTGCTCGCGGGTACGAACGACGAACACCCCGTCCAGCGCCGCCTCGGACTCGACGAACCACGGGCGGGCCCGCACCCCGGTGGAGATCAGCACCCGGTCGAAGGGAACCTCGCGTCCGTCGGCGAGACGCACGTGGTCGGTGGCCAGGTCAAGACCGCTCGCGGGCACGCCCAGCAGCCACTCCGCATCGATGTCACGACGTCGCGGCAGCGTGGTGCCCCCGGCCGGCACCCACCCCGTCAGCACCTGCTTGGACAAGGGGGGACGGTCGTAGGGCTCGCCCAGCTCGTCACCGATCATCGTCAGCGATCCGGTGAAACCCTCGGCGCGCAGAGCCTCCGCGGCCCGCAGCCCCGCCAGCGACGCCCCGACTACCACGATGCGGCCGTCACGCCTGAACTCACGCAGGTTGTCGGCACCGGTCATGGCGGTGCCGCCTCCGCCGGTGCGTGCCGTGCATCCAGCCGGTCGACCAGGATCGCAGGGACGGGGCACGCCGCCGTGGCGTGCAGCCCCGGGTCGCGCCGGGCGTCGTCGGGGTCCGGGTCGTACATCAGCGCTTCCTCACCGTGCATCCGGAACGCCTCCGGAGCCAGGGACGCGCACTGCGCGTACCCCTCACATCGGGAAAGATCAACGACAACTTTTGGGGGCTGCAGACCCTGCGCGCCGGCGCCGCTCCGGGGGCGCGTTTCGACGGAAACCGTGTGGCACGGTGCGCCGAAATACGGTCAGAGAATCAGCGTAACAGCGGCACCGATACCGGCGAGTCCAGCGTTGATCGACCAGATGGCCGCAGGCCAGAGACCCGGACGGGCAACACCTGCCTCGGTGTGCCTCTGAGCCTCGCGCGCACAGCAGCGTGATCAAATAGGGCATGGCATCGTCCTGGACTGGTGATCGGGTACGCCTACGCGCTGTCGAGCCCGACGACTGGACAGCGTTCATGCGCTTCGCCGACGACGATGGCGGGCCGCGAGGGAGCCGGCTGGATCTGCCGCGGTCCGCCGAGAGCTACCGTGCCTGGGCGAAGGAGCAGGCCGTTGCCGCCGAGTGCGATGACGACCGCTTCCGGTTGGCAGTCGAGGCGACGGCCACGGGAGAGCTGGTCGGCACAGTCGGCTCGCATCGCACCGGCCCTCGTTCAGGCTGGTTCGAGTGTGATGTCACGATCGGCGCTGACCGCCGGCGCAAGGGCTACGCGGCAGAAGCCATAGTGCTGCTGCTGCGCTTCATGTTCGCCGAGCGGCGCTATCACAAATGCCTGGCAGCGGTCTTCGCCCACAACGAGCCGTCGCTGGCACTTTTCCGTCGGCTCGGCTTCACCGAGGAGGGGCGCTTGCGGGAACACGTTTTCTTCGCCGGCCGGCACCACGACCTCGTCATGATGGGCATGCTCGCGGGCGAGTTCGACCGGCGACACACGTTGAGCGAACCATGAGCCGGTCATCCGGGCGGGTGCGGAACGGCACTCGAACTTCATCAACGTTCGCTGTTCGCTGATGGAGGCGGTCTGCGACCGAAAGCAGGACTGCCTCAGTCGCGCAAGGTGGCGCGCAGGCGCAAGCCGACAGTCGCGAGGCCTTCGAGGGTGGTGACCTGGTAGCAGGGTTCCGGTCCGGGCGGCTCGCTCAATTGGTAGCGGCGGGCGGTCTGCGCGGTCAGGAGCGTCAGCATCGCCATGGCCAGAGCGGCTCCCTCGCAGCCATGCGGTCCGGTGCCGAAAGAGAGGAAGGCCCCGGGTTTCGCCGGCGAGCCCGAATCATCGAGCCAGCGCTCGGGCTGGAACTGGTCCGGCTCGGAGTATTCCCGTGCGTCGCGGTGGGCGGTGTAGGGGCAGACGAGAACGGTGGACTCGGCGTCGATGGTGTAGTCGGCGAGCTGGGTCTGTCGCGGGGCGCGCCGGGTCAGCAGCCAGCTCGGGGGGTACAGCCGGAGCACCTCGCTCACCAGTGCCTGGGTGTACTGCAGGCTGCCGAGGTGGGTGCTGGTCGTCGCGGCCGGGTCCGCGGGCAGCGAGGCGGCTTCGGCAGCGACGCGGCCCGCTGCCCGGGGGTGCCGGGCCAGGTGGAGCAGGATCCATCCGGCTGCCCGGGAAGGGGTCTCGAAGGTGGCGACGGTGATTCCGGGGAGAGTGTCGAGGATGGCCTCTTCCGGCAGCAGGCCGTAGTGCGGGGAGGGCCGGAGCATCTGCCCCAGCATGTCGTCACCGAGCCGGCCCGATGAACGACGCCGGCGGACGATGGGCCGCAAGGCGTCGGTGAAGGCGACTTGCTGCCGGGTGCGGAACCGTCGTGCCGGTGTGGGGATCCAGCGCGGCCATACCCAACGCGAGGGGCGTACGAGCACCTCCCGGGCCAGGAAGAGCTGTGAGGCATAGGGCAGCAGGGCGGGAGCGTCTTCGGAGAAGAGGTAGCTCACGCCGATCTCCGCCAGGGCGTGCCGGATCGGGGGCAGAATCTCGACGTCCTGGTCCGTGGGCCACCGGTCGGCAAATCGAGCGGTCCGGGGCGCGATCTCACCGATCCGGGCCGCAACCGCCTGCGCACGTAGTCCGCGCATGCGGGCGGCGTGAGCGTGCGCACGCTCCTCGGTTGTCGGCGCTCCGCTCGACCGCTTCAACGGCGGGAAGAGAGGCGAGGGTGCCTTGGGGAAGTCCTGCGCGCGGCGCAGGACCGCTTCACACGGCCCGGCCGCAGCGGCTACGTAGACACCCGGCTCCAGCTGCCAGACGTCCCCGCACTCTTCAGCGCCACGGCGCGCCAGTGCCAGCCGGTCGCGGCTCCAGGCCGCGAAGCTGCCTTCGGGCAACCGCGGCGGCTCATTCCTTCGGCCCATGAGATCGTCCCTGGCTCTCGTACCTGTCCAGGCAGATGTCGTCGGCAGCGTGGCTGGCAACTGGCGGGCGCCTCTGGGCGCCCGCCAGCAGTGCGGTCAGTCCTTAGTCGTTGCCGGCGTACGCATCCCATTCGTGGGCCCCGTACGCACCGTAGTGGCGGGTGAAGGACAGCTTGCCGAGCAGCTTGGCGATCATGGTGCACTCCTCTCGCCTGTCTTCAGCACCAAAAGCCACACATGACATATTGCCACACATGCCATATCCGAGGTATGCGACGCATTCCGGTCGCTGGTCGCACGCATTCACCGCTGATCACCGCATTCGGGAACCGCGGTAGCGCCGCTCCCCGTGTCGGCATACGCCGTGGCCGGCGCTTGATTGCCGCTGTTCCTGGGCGAGCAGTTGGTGATCTGGAGCGTCGTCCGGCTGAACCGGTAGGGCGTCGACAATGGTCGCAGGTTTGAGTCCGTGGGGAAGTACGGCACGTCTGGCCAGGGACCGTACAGGACGGACGCGCCGTAGCGGGGCATGGGGATTGTTGGTGGACACCGTGGTGCGTATGCCCTTGGCGAGCCATGTGTCCCTTTTACCGGTTCGAGGGCCTGTGGCGTGGGGTCGGCTCCGAGTCCCGTCAGGGGCCGCGGATCGGTTCTCGACCTGCGGCCCCTGACCGTCATGCATCGCCGCGCGGGCGCTGGTGAATGGCGATTACCGGGTGCTGGGCCGGGTCGATCCAGCGGATGATCTCGGTCATCACCGAGGCCGGCAGGGCGACGCATCCTGCCGTGGGGCCGGCCTGTGGGCCGAGGTCGTGTCACTGGATCAGCCATGCCGGCCGACCTTGGTGATGAGTTTTCGCGTCCGCACCCGTCACACCTACGACGGGACATGACGAGGCGGAAGGACGACGTGATGAGTGCGGACACTCGGCTGGAGGAGCTGGGCGTGAGCGGGCTGGGGGAGGTCGACGAGCCGGCGTTCTCGGGGCTGGCGGAGCGGCACCGGCGGGAGCTGCACGTGCACTGCTACCGGATGCTCGGGTCGTTCGAGGACGCTGAGGACACCGTGCAGGAAACATTCCTCCGTGCCTGGCGGCGGCGGGAGACCTTCGAGGGGCGGTCGACGTTCCGGGCCTGGTTGTACCGGATCGCCACCAACGCCTGCCTTGACCTGCTCGCCAAGTACCGCCCGGAGCCTGCGACCGGCGGCGAGGTGCTGTGGTTGCAGCCCTATCCGGACCGGCTGC
>NZ_JAGXJL010000063.1:0-45848 GCF_019091475.1 Streptomyces sp. GbtcB6
CGCTGGCCAGCCGGTGTGGGTTCCCAACCTCGTGCCGCCGCTGCGCCTCGGGGGCAGGGTTGACCCTCGCCTCCTGGCCCAGGAAGAAGCGGTACCCCCGGAAATGGGCGTGCCCGGTCCTCTTTGCGAAGTGCCGCCTCTTCTTCGGTCCACTTCCACTTCCGCTTTGCCATCGCCGCTTGACATTCAGAATCTGCCCCGGGCCTTCGTACCGGGCCACACAGCGGCTTGGGAAGTCAGTGAAGGCCGAGGCGCCGAATGCATCAGGTTGTTGATCCTGCTCTTCGCGTCGCCGCGAGCGGTCGAGCCGGGAAGCGGTTGAGTCCCGGACGCCGATCCGGGACTCAACCCGTCGATTTGATGCGAGAGGAGCACCAACCGCACTGGGGCGGTGGTACTGGAACAGGCGGCGAGTCGTCAGGTTGCCGTCTGCGGTTGTACCGCCCCCACCTTCGCCGTCGTCCCCCGGCCCGGCTGCCGCAGCAGCAGGGCCACCCCCGCCGCCAGCATCGAGATGCCGCCGGCCAGGGCGTAGGCGCCGTTGTAGCCCCAGGCGCCGACCACCATGGAGCCGAGGCCGCCGCCGAAGAGGCCGCTGACGAGTTTGCCGCTGTAGACCAGGCCGTAGTTGGTGGCGTTGTAGTTCTCGCCGAAGTAGTCCGGGGTGAGGGCGGCGAACAGCGGGTAGAAGGCGCCGCCGCCGAAGCCGGACAGGAAGGCGAAGAACAGGAACAGCCACTCGCTCTTGACGTCACCGGCCCAGATGACGCCGAACTGGGCGAGGCCGAGGACGACGATGACGAAGACGAGGGTCGGCTTGCGGCCCAGGCGGTCGGAGAGCCAGCCGACCACGCCGCGGCCGATGCCGTTGATGACCGCCATCACGCCCATCGAGGAGGCCGCGACCAGGGGGCCGAAGCCGACGTCCTTCGCGAAGTCCACCTGGAACGAGATGCCGAAGATCGAGACGCCCGCTGTCATGACGATGGAGATCCACATCAGGGGGAGCATGCCGGTGCGGATCGCCTCCTTCGGCGTGAACTGGCGTACCGCGGGCGGGTTCTTGGCGAGGGCCGCGCCGGTCCTGGTGTCGCTCGCGTGCGTGAGCGGATCGACGTCGGCCGGCCACCAGTTCTTCGGCGGGTCCTTGAAGAAGAACGCGGTGACCAGGACGACGACCATCACGTAGGCGCCGATCAGGTCCAGGACGCGGTGGTAATTGGCCGTGTCGAAGGCGTAGTTGAAGATGAAGATGAAGGGGAGCGAGCCGTACGCGAAGCCGCCGTTCACGAAACCCGTGCGGGCGCCCCGGCGTTCGGGGAACCACTTGCCGACCATGTTGATGCAGGTCGCGTAGACCAGGCCGGAGCCGAGGCCGCCGATCACGCCGAAGCCCAGGATCGCCAGCCATATCTCGCTGATGTGCGACAGGGCCAGGAAGCCGATCAGGCACATCCCGGAACCGGTGTACATCGCTCGGCGCGCGGTGAGGATGCCCTTCTCGCGCAGCCAGCCCGCCGGGAAGGCGATGCCGGCCTGGAAGAACACCCAGACGCTCAGGATCCAGAACGTGTTGGACTGCGTCCAGCCGTGCGCGTGGGACAGGGTGTCCTCCGCGGAGCCGTACGCGTACTCGAAGACGCTGATGGCCATCATGGCTATCCACGGCAGGTACACCATGATGTTGCGGGAGTGGCCGAGGATGTCCCGGTCGGTCTCGCCGATCCGGTACACCCGGCCGCGCGCGTCCGTGACCTCGCGGTACGAACGTCGTCCGGCGTCGGTGCTGTTCGTGGCTACAGGGTCTGCCGTCATGTCACGCCATCTCCTCGCCGAGCGGCTGCGGGTTGGGGACGATGCGCCGGGCGCTGGGCCTGCCCGGTGCCTTGAGGAAGAGGGCCAGTACTGCGGAGGCCAGGCCGACGGAGCCCGCGAGCACGAACGCGCCGTGGTAGTCCCACTCACCGACGACGACCGCGCCCAGGCCGGAGCCCACCAGGCCGGATATCAGCTTGGAGCTGTAGACCATCCCGTAGTTGGTGGCGTTGTTGTTCTCACCGAAGTAGTCCGCCGTCATGGCCGCGAAGAGCGGGAAGATCGCCCCGCCGCCGAACCCGGAGACCATGGAGCAGAAGAGGAAGAACGGCATGCTGTGCATCTGGCCGGAGACCAGTACGCCGAACTGTGCCGTGCCGAGCACGATGCAGACGATGATGAGCGTGTGACGGCGGCCGTAGCGGTCGGAGATCCAGCCGATGACGCCGCGTCCGGTGCCGTTGACGATCGCCTTCAACGACATCGCGGTGGCCACGATCCCGCCCGCGAACCCCATGTCCTTGCCGAACGGCACCTGGAAGGCGATGCCGAAGATGTTGATGCCGGCCGTGCAGAGCAGGCAGAACCACATCATCCACAGGACCGGCGTACGGGCCGCCTCCCTCGGGGTGTACTGCTTGACCGCAGGAGGGTTCTTCTCCAACGCCCTTCGTATCTTGGGATCCTGAGTGGCCTTCAGCGGGTCCACGTGCGGCGGCCACCAGTTCTTCGGCGGGTCCCTGAAGAACCAGCCGGCCGACGCCACCACCAGACACAGTCCGATGCCGACCGAGGACAGCAGGACCTTGTAGTTGCCCAGGTCGAGGACCGAGGTGAACAGGAACACGAACGGCACCGACCCGTAGGCGAAACCGCCGTTCACGAAGCCCGTCTTGCCGCCCTTGCGCTCCGGATACCACTTGCCGACCATGTTCACGCAGGTCGCGTAGACGAGACCGGCGCCGATACCGCTGCACATGCCGAAGCCGAGATAGGCGACGACCACGTTCGGCGCGAACGCCAGCGCCAGATAGCCCAGCAGCGTGCCGGCCGCGCCGATCAGCATGGCCGTACGCGCGGGGAGCCGGCCGCTCTCCCGCAGCTGCCCGGCCGGGAAGGCCACGGCCGCCTGGAAGAACACCCAGACGCCCATCAGCCAGAAGATGTGCCCGCTGCTCCACAGATGCGCCTCGTGCAGCGTGTCCTCCGCCGACGTGAACGCGTACTCGGCGGAGCTGATGCCCATCATGCCCACCCAGGGCAGGATGACCATCCATTTCCGTGTCCGGCCCATGAGATCGACATCGCGTTCGCCGATCCGGTACCTGCGGCCGTTGCGGTCCGTCACCTCCCTGAAGGGGACGGACGCCGATAGATCGATGGATGACATGTTCGCTCAGCACCCCTTGCGTCGAAAGCTCTGGCCAGCGCCCCCTGTCCAATGCCTTTCGTGCGCGCACGGGTCCCGGGGCCGGCCGGGGACGCGCTCCGCCGGCCGGCCCCTTCCTCGGCTACGTCATGACCCGCCCCCCAACCGTCCGCTCCCCAACAGCCCGGCCGCCCGCGCCCAGCGGTACTTGGCGCCGAGCACGGCCACCGGCCGTTCGGTCGTGTACGGGTACGCCACGACCCCCCGCTCGTACAGGTACTGGCAGGCCTCCTCGACCTCGACGTCCCCCGCGAGCGAGGCGACGACCGGCTTCTCGATGCCCCGCTCCCGGAACTCCGCGACCACCCGCGCGGTCAGCTCCGCGAACACCATCGGCGGGGTGACGATGGTGTGCCAGTAGCCGAGGACGAGCGCGTGGATCCGCGGGTCCTCCAGGCCCAGCCGGATCGTCGCCTCGTACGTCGACGGCGGCTCGCCGCCCGTGATGTCCACCGGGTTGCCGGCGGCGCCGAAGGGCGGGATGAAGCGGCGGAACGCCTCGTCCAGGTCCGGCGGTATCTCCATCAGGGACAGGCCGTTGTCGGTGATCGCGTCGGACAGGAGGACACCGCTGCCGCCCGCGCCGGTGATGATCACGACGTTGTCGCCCTGCGGGGCCGGCAGCACCGGCAGGCCGCGCGCGTACTCCAGCATGTCGTTCAGGCCCGGCGCCCGGATGACGCCCGCCTGCCGCAGGATGTCGTCGTACACCGCGTCGTCGCCCGCGAGCGCGCCCGTGTGCGAACCGGCCGCCTTGGCCCCGGCCGCCGTACGCCCCGCCTTGAGGACCACAACAGGCTTCTTCGGTACGGTGTTTCGCGCCGCCTCGACGAAGGCGCGGCCGTCCTTGAGGTCCTCCAGGTGCATGGCGATGCACTCGGTGTGCGGGTCCTCGCCGAACCAGGTCAGCAGGTCGTCCTCGTCCAGGTCCGACTTGTTGCCGAGGCCGACGATCGCCGACACACCCGTCTTCGTGGTGCGCGCGAAGCCCAGGATCGCCATGCCGATCCCGCCCGACTGGGACGTCAGCGCCACCCCGCCCTTCACGTCGTACGGCGTGCAGAACGTGGCGCACAGGTCCTGCCAGGTGGAGTAGTAGCCGTAGATGTTCGGGCCGAGCAGCCGGATGCCGTAGCGCTCGCCGATGGCGACGATCTCTTCCTGGAGCTCGTGCTCGCCGGTCTCCGCGAAGCCGGAGGGGATCAGGACGGCGTTGGGGATCCGCTTCCGGCCCACCTCCTCCAGCGCCGCTGCCACGAACTTGGCGGGAATGGCGAAGACTGCCACGTCCACCTCACCGGGAACGTCCGTGACACTCTTGTACGCCTTGCGGCCCAGAATGTCATCGGCCTTGGGGTTCACCGGATGGATCTCCCCGGCGAAGCCGCCGTCCACGAGGTTGCGCATCACCGAGTTGCCGATCTTGCCCTGCTCGTTGGAGGCGCCGATCACGGCGACGGAGCGGGGCTGCATCAGCCGGCGCATGGAGGTCAGGATTTCGTCGCGCGTGTACTTCCGGCGCGGCGCCGGCTGCTGCTCGGCGAGGATGATCCGGATGTCGGCGGCGACCGCGCCCTCCGGGGTGGCGATCACCGGGTTGAGGTCCACCTCGGCGATCTCCGGGAAGTCCGCGACCAGTTGGGAGACCCGGCGGATCTGCTCGGCGACCGCCCACCGGTCCACGCCGGCCTGACCGCGCACCCCGTGCAGCACCTCGGCCGCCTTGACGGAGTCCAGCATCGACAGCGCCTCGTCCGCGGTGACCGGCGCGAGCCGGAAGGTCACGTCCTTCAGCACCTCGACCAGCACCCCGCCCAGCCCGAAGGCGACGACCTTCCCGAAGGTGGGGTCGGTGACCGCGCCGACGATGACCTCCGTGCCCTTCGGCAGCAGCTCCTGGACCTGGACGCCCTCGATCTTCGCCTCGGCGTCGTAGGCCCTCGCGTTCTCGACGATCCGGTGGAAGGCCGCGCGCACGTCCGCCGCGCCCTCCACCCCGACGACGACCCCGCCCGCGTCGGTCTTGTGCAGGATGTCCGGCGAGACGATCTTCATCACCACCGGCCCGCCGAAGCGGGCCGCGTACGCCACCGCCTCGTCGACGTCGGCGGCCAGTTCCTCGCCCGGTACGGCGATCCCGTACGCGTCGGCGATCACCTTGCCCTCCGGCGCGGTGAGGGCGGTACGACCGTCCGCCCGCACGGCGTCGAGGAGTTCACGGACCCGCAGCTCCCGGTCCTCTGCCATCACGTCAGATCACCCCGTTCGACTTGAGCAGGCGCAACTCTTCCTCGCCGAGGCCGAGTTCGCCGATGTAGACCGCTTCGTTGTGTTCGCCCAGCAGCGGCGAACTGGTGACGTCGACAGGGGAGTCGGAGAGCTTGAGCGGGCTGCCGACGGTGACGAACTCGCCGCGCTCGGGGTGCGGGACGGTGACCACCATCTCGTTGGCGACCAGCGACTCGTCCTCGATGATCTCCCTGGTGGACAGGATCGGCCCGCACGGGATGTTGTGGGCGTTGAGCCGCTCCAGCACCTCCCACTTGGGGAGCGTCGAGGACCACTCCTCGATCAGCTGGAACATCTTGTTCAGCTTGGGCAGGCGGGACTCCGGGGTCGCCCACTCGGGGTCGTCCGCGAGCTCCGGCCGGCCGATCAACCCGGTGATCGGCTGCCAGCCGACGGGCTGCACGATGACGTACACGTAGTCGTTCGGGCCGCCCGGCGCGCACTTGACCGCCCAGCCGGGCTGGCCGCCGCCGGAGGCGTTGCCGGAGCGGGGCACCTCGTCGCCGAAGTCGTCGTTCGGGTACTCGGCGAGCCGGCCGTGCGTGAGCCGCTGCTGGTCGCGCAGTTTCACCCGGCAGAGGTTCAGTACGGCGTGCTGCATGGCGACGTTGACGCGCTGGCCGCGGCCGGTGTGCTCCCGCTGGAAGAGTGCCGCCAGTATTCCGGCTACTGCGTGCACTCCGGTGCCCGAGTCGCCGATCTGCGCGCCGGTGGCCAGCGGCGGCCCGTCCTCGAAGCCGGTGGTGGCCATCGACCCGCCCATCGCCTGGGCGACGACCTCGTACGCCTTGAAGTCGGTGTACGGGCCTTCGCCGAACCCCTTGATGGAGGCGTACACGATCCGGGGGTTGATCTCCTTGATGCGGTCCCAGGTGAACCCCATCCGGTCGACCGCGCCAGGCCCGAAGTTCTCCACCATCACGTCCGAGCGGCGGATCAGCTCGGTCAGGAGCTCCTTGCCGCGCTCGGTCTTGGTGTTGAGGGTGATGCTCCGCTTGTTGCAGTTGAGCATCGTGAAGTAGAGGGAGTCGACGTCCGGGAGGTCGCGCAGCTGCTTGCGCGTGATGTCACCGCTCGGCGCCTCCAGCTTGACCACGTCCGCGCCGAGCCAGGCGAGCAGCTGGGTGGCGGAGGGTCCCGACTGGACGTGGGTCATGTCGAGGACGCGTATGCCCTCAAGTGCCTTGGTGGTCATGGGCGTTCCACCTCACTTGTACATGGTCTGGTTCATGGTTCCGGGGGCGTACGCGTCCGGGTCGACCCAGACGTTGATCAGCGACGGCTTGCCGGACTCCCGGGCCCGGCGCAGGGCGGGGCCGATGTCGGCGGGGTCGCGGACCTCCTCGCCGTAACCGCCCAGCATCTGGGCGAACTTGTCGTAGTGGACGTCCCCGAGGGTGTTGCCGACCCGCTCGCGCTCCTTGCCGTACTTGGCGGCCTGGCCGTAACGGATCTGGTTCATCGAGGAGTTGTTGCCGACGATCCCGACGAAGGGGAGGTCGTAGCGGACCAGGGTCTCGAAGTCCCAGCCGGTGAGAGAGAAGGCGCCGTCGCCGAAGAGGGCGACCACCTCCTTGTCGGGGCGGGCCTGCTTGGCGGCGAGCACGAAGGGGACGCCGACGCCGAGGGTGCCGAGCGGGCCCGGGTCCATCCAGTGGCCAGGGGACTTGGGCTGTACCACTTGCCCCGAGAAGGTGACGATGTCGCCGCCGTCGCCGATGTAGATCGAGTCCTCGGTGAGGAAGTCGTTGATCTCGCTGACCAGGCGGTACGGGTGGATGGGGGAGGCGTTTGACCTCAGCTGCGGCAACCGCTTCTCGATCGCCGTCTGTTCGGCGGCGCGCAGCTCGTCGAGCCACTCCTTGCGCCTGGAAGCACCACCGTTGACGCGGCCGGAGACGGCCTCGGTCACCGACTTCAGGACCAGGCCCGCGTCGCCGACGATCCCGAGGTCGATGTCCCGGTTCTTTCCTACCGTGCGGTAGTCGAGGTCGATCTGGACGACGGTCGCGGTGGGGGAGAGGCGCTTGCCGTAGCCCATACGGAAGTCGAAGGGGGTCCCGACTATCACGATGACGTCGGCGTTGGAGAAGGCGTACCGGCGGGAGAGCTGGAAGTGGTGCGGGTCGCCGGGCGGCAGGGTGCCGCGCCCGGCCCCGTTCATGTACGCCGGGATGTTGAGGGTCCGTACCAGCTCTATGGCGTCTGCGGTGCCGCGGGTCGTCCAGACCTGGCTGCCGAGCAGGATGGCCGGTTTCTCGGCGTGCACGAGGAGGTCGGCGAGCTTCTCGATCGCCTCGGGGTCGCCGGCCGAGCGGGTGGAGGCCCGGTAGGCGCCGGCCTTGGGGATGCGGGCCTTCGCGGCCGGGACCCTGGCGTCGAGGACGTCGCGGGGTATCTCCAGGAAGGAGGGGCCGGGCGCGCCGTGGTAGCACTCGCGGAACGCCATGGAGACCATGTCGGCGGCGCGGGCGGTGTCCGGTACGGTCGCCGCGAACTTGGTGATCGGCGCCATCATGTCGACGTGCGGCAGGTCCTGCAGGGACCCCATCTTGTGCTGGGTGAGTGCCCCCTGGCCGCCGATCAGCAGCATCGGGGACTCCGCGCGGAAGGCGTTGGCGACCCCGGTGACGGCGTCGGTCGTACCCGGACCGGCCGTGACGACCGCGCAGCCGGGCCTGCCGGTGATGCGCGCGTAACCGTCGGCGGCGTGGGCGGCCACCTGCTCGTGGCGGACGTCGACGACTTCTATGCCCTCGTCGACGCAGCCGTCGTAGATGTCGATGATGTGGCCGCCGCACAGGGTGTAGATGCGGTCGACCCCCTCGGCCTTCAGCGCCTTGGCAACGAGATGACCACCGGAGATCACGTCCTGGGTGTCGTCGGGCATGGCGAAGTCCTGTCCCTTCGTAGGGGGTGGGATGCCGTCTTCGTATATTGCATACAGTCGACGAATACTGTATGAACCTTGTTATCCCGCATCCGGTGGGTGGTGTCCAGGGGGCGTGCGGCACTTTTAAGACAGGAGCCGAAATGGACCTGTACGAACACCAGGCAAGGGAACTCTTCGAGGAACACGGCATCGTGGTACCGAGGGCCGAGGTCACCGACTCGCCCAAGGAGGCCCGGGAGATCGCCCGCCGGCTCGGCGGCAGGGTCGTCGTGAAGGCGCAGGTCAAGACCGGTGGCCGGGGCAAGGCGGGCGGCGTGAAGCTCGCCGCGGACCCGGCCGCGGCGGAACTCACGGCGCGTCAGATTCTCGGCATGGACATCAAGGGGCACCCGGTCGGCAAGGTGATGCTGGCCCAACCCGTCGACATCGAGAGCGAGTTCTACGTCTCCTACGTCCTCGACCGGGCGGCCGGCGGCTTCCTGGCGATCGCCTCCGCCGAGGGCGGCATGGAGATCGAGGAGGTGGCCGCGACCCGGCCGGAGGCGGTGGCACGGGTCCGTGTCGACCCCGCGGTCGGCGTCACCTCCGCCAAGGCCCAGGAGATCGCCGCGGCCGCCGGACTGCCGCCGCAGACCGTCGACGTCCTCGTACGGCTCTGGCAGGTGCTGGTCCGCGAGGACGCGCTGCTCGTCGAGGTGAACCCGCTCGTGCGCACCGAAGAGGGCCGGATCCTGGCGCTCGACGGCAAGGTCACCCTTGACGACAACGCCCGCTTCCGGCAAGCCCGTTGGGGATCCGACGAAGCCGGGCACCCCGACCCGCTGGAGGCGGCGGCCGCCGCGAAGGGGCTCAACTACGTCAGGCTCGACGGCGAGGTCGGCATCATCGGCAACGGCGCGGGCCTGGTGATGTCCACCCTGGACGTGGTGGCCGGCTGCGGCGCGCGGCCCGCCAACTTCCTGGACATCGGCGGTGGGGCGTCCGCCCAGATCATGGCCGACGGACTCTCGGTGATCCTCTCCGACCCGGCCGTGAAGTCCGTCTTCGTCAACGTCTTCGGCGGGATCACGGCGTGCGACGCGGTCGCCGACGGCATCGTCCGGGCCCTGGAGACCGTCCGGCTGACCAGGCCGCTGGTGGTCCGTCTCGACGGCAACAACGCGGCACGCGGCCGGGCGATCCTCGACGGCCGCGCGCACCCGCTGGTCGAACAGGCCACCACCATGGACGGCGCCGCCCGCCGCGCCGCCGAACTCGCCCACACCGCCTGAGGAGTTCTGTCATGGCGATCTATCTCACCAAGGAGAGCAAGGTCCTCGTCCAGGGCATGACCGGCGGCGAGGGCATGAAGCACACCCGCCGGATGCTCGCGGCCGGCACGGACGTCGTAGGCGGGGTCAACCCGCGCAAGGCCGGGCAGACCGTCGACTTCGACGACCGTGCCGTCCCGGTCTTCGGCACGGTCACCGAGGGCACGGCGGCGACCGGCGCCGACGTCAGCGTCGTCTTCGTGCCGCCGGCCTTCGCCAAGGCAGCGGTGCTGGAGGCGGCCGACGCCGGTATCGGGCTGGCGGTGGTGATCACCGAGGGCATACCGGTCCACGACTCGGTGGCCTTCACCTCGTACGCCCGGGCCAGGGGCACCCGGATCATCGGTCCCAACTGCCCGGGGCTGATCACCCCCGGCCAGTCCAACGCGGGCATCATCCCCGCCGACATCACCAAGCCCGGCCGGATCGGTCTCGTCTCCAAGTCGGGCACGCTGACCTACCAACTCATGTACGAGTTGCGGGACATCGGCTTCTCCACCTGCGTGGGCATCGGCGGCGACCCGGTCGTCGGGACGAGCCACATCGACTGCCTGGGCGCCTTCCAGGACGACCCGGACACCGAACTCGTCGTCCTCATCGGGGAGATCGGCGGCGACGCGGAGGAACGGGCCGCCGCCTACATCCGGGAGCACGTCACCAAGCCGGTCGTCGGCTACATCGCCGGGTTCACCGCACCCGAGGGCCGCACCATGGGGCACGCGGGCGCCATCGTCTCCGGTTCGGCCGGCACCGCGCGGGCCAAACAGGAGGCGCTGGAGGCGGTCGGGGTGCGGGTGGGGAGCACGCCGACCGAGACCGCCCGGCTGGTCCTGGAACTGCTCGACGCGCGACAGCCGGAAGGGAGCTGAACCATGGCTCTTGCCGAGAAACCCGGCACCGCCTGGGACGACGCCTGGCGGCGCTGTCTCGCCGTCGCCCCCGAGGCCTTCCGCGACGACCGCGTCCTCAACCTCTGGGCCGCCGCCTGGCGGCCCGACGGCCGCCCGCTCCCCGCGACCAGCCCCGTCGACGGCAGCCCCATAGCCGGCGCCCCACGCCTGGACCGGGACACCGCCCGCCGGGCCGTCCGCGCCTGCCTCGACCAGCACCGCGCCTGGCGGCACGTCCCCCTGGCGGAGCGCCGGGCCAGGGTGGCCGCCACCCTGGACGCCCTGACCGAACACCGCGAACTCCTCGCCCTCCTCCTCGTCCGCGAGATCGGCAAGCCCTGGCGGCTCGCCCAGGCGGACGTCGACCGGGCGATCGACGGGGTGCGCTGGTACGTCGACGGCATCGAGCCGATGCTCGCCGGGCGGGCCCCGCTGGACGGGCCGGTGTCCAACATCGCCAGCTGGAACTACCCGATGAGCGTGCTCGTTCACGCGGTACTGGTCCAGGCTCTGGCGGGCAACGCGGTGGTGGCGAAGACCCCGACCGACGGCGGGGTCGCCTGTCTCACCCTGGCCTGCGCGCTGGCCGCCCGGGAGGGCCTGCCGGTGACGCTGCTCAGCGGCAGCGGGGGCGAGCTGTCCGAGGCGCTGGTGCGGGCGCCGGAGATCGGCTGCGTCTCCTTCGTCGGCGGCCGGGACACCGGGGCGGCGGTGGCCACGGCCGT
Source organism: Streptomyces sp. GbtcB6 (assembly GCF_019091475.1). Lineage (NCBI taxonomy): Bacteria > Bacillati > Actinomycetota > Actinomycetes > Kitasatosporales > Streptomycetaceae > Streptomyces > Streptomyces sp. GbtcB6. The sequence continues at coordinate 11,352 of NZ_JAGXJL010000063.1, forward strand.
CACCGACCTAGGCAAACGGCACGTACTCGAACAGGAGGGACTCAACACCTGGGGCATCTGGAACCTCACCGACTGGACCGCGTTCACCGCCGTCGTCCCCAAGCTCTTCGACTACGGCAAACAGCGCTGCACCGCCTACCCGCGCTTCGTCGTCCAGCGAGAGCTGTTCGACGAGTTCCTCGCCGCCTACCTCCCAGCGGTCCGGGGTCTGCGGATCGGCCACCCGCTGGCGGTCTCCGACCCCGCCGACCCGCTCCCCGAACTGGACTTCGGGCCGGTGATCAACGCGGCCAAGGCCAAGGACCTGACCGACCAGGTGGCCGAGGCCGTCGACCGCGGCGCCGTCCCGCTGCACCGCGGCAGCCCGGCCGACGCCCGCTTCCTGCCGGGCCAGGACACCGCGTCGTACGTCCACCCGGTCACCCTCCTCAACCCGCCCCCGTCCTCCCCCCTCCACCACGCGGAACCCTTCGGCCCGGTCGACACGATCGTCCTGGTCGACACCGAGGCCGAACTGCTGGCCGCCATGAACGCCTCCAACGGCGCGCTGGTCGCCACGCTCTCCACCGACGACGAGCCCACCTTCGCGCGGCTGGCCCCGCAGATCCGCGCCTTCAAGGTCGGCCACGGAAAGCCACGCTCCCGCGGCGACCGCGACGAGCTCTTCGGTGGCTTCGGCGCGTCCTGGCGGGGGGCCTTCGTCGGCGGGGAGCTGCTGGTGCGGGCGGTGACGCAGGGACCGGCGGGGGAACGGCTGCCGGGCAACTTCCCGGAGTACCAGCTCATGCCGTGACGGCGAGCACCGGGGCGATGACCTCCTCGGCGAGCCGGTGGGCCACCCCCTGCGGATAGGGGCGCGGCAGGCTCAGCACGATGTGGTTCATCCCGGCACGCACCAGGGCGGTGACCGTGGCACGGGTCACCGCCGGGTCGTCGTACGACACCAGGACCTGGACCGAGCGGACGATCTCCGCCGGATCCCGGCCCAGTTCGGCGCAGTGCGCGTCCAGCACCCTGGCTCGCTCGGCGACGAACTCCACGGTGTTGTGCGGCGGCCCGGGCACGTTCCAGACATCCGCGTGCTCGGCGGCCAGCCGCAGCAGCCGGGTGCCCCAGCCGCCGATCAGCAGCGGGGGCCCCGGGCGCTGCACCGGTTTGGGCTCGTTGCGCGTTCCCCTGAGCCGGTAGTGCGCACCCTCGAAGTCGAAGACGTCCCGCGTCCACATCAGCCTGAGGATCCGTACGGTCTCGTCGAGCCGGGCGATGCCCTCGGCCGGCGGCACGAGCGTGAGGCCGTACGCCTCGTACTCCGCGACCGCCGGATTCTCACCGGCGATCCCGCCCGCCCCGGGCGGCTGATGCGTGCCGCCGACGCCCAGCCCCAGGACCAGCCGCCCACCGGAGATCACGTCCACGGTGGAGGCCATCTTGCCGAGCAGGGCGGGCGGCCGGATCCGGTTGCTCGTCACCAGCAGACCGAGCCGCAGCCGCCCGGTCTGCGCGGCCAGCGCGGCGAGCAGCGTCCAGCCCTCGTGGACGGCGCCGCTCTTCGGCCCGGCCACGGGCAGCAGATGGTCCCAGAGCCAGGCGTCCGCGATCTCCGGTATTGCGTCGGCCTCCTGCCAGACGCGGCGGATGTCGTCGTAGGGGACGTGCATGGGTGTCGTCTTGATGCCGAAGCGCACGGTCGTCGTCATGACCGTCAGCGTATTAGATCGTCAGTCTTCATGACGATCAGTTTTCGATATCGTCTACGGCGTGGTCAGTGATCCTCTTGAAACCCGGCTGGGCTACCTGCTCAAGCACGTCCAGGCCGAGCTGGCGCGGACGTCGGCCGAGGCGCTCGCGCCGTTCGGTATGGACGGGCACGAACTGGCGGTACTGGTGGTGCTCGCCGGGCCCGAGCAGCTGTCGCAGATCGAGGCGGCGGGGCGGCTGGGGGTGGACCGGACGACGATGGTGGCCCTCCTCGACGGGCTGGAGCAGCGCGGGCTGGTCGAGCGCCGACGCAGCCCGCAGGACCGACGGCGCAACATCGTCGAGCTGACCGATGCCGGGCGCGAGCGGATGGGCCGGGCCGAGGAGGCGCGGCTGGCGGCCGAGCGGCGGTTTCTGGCGCCACTGGACGATCGGACGGCCGCGACGCTGGTCCGGGCCCTGCGTGCGCTGCTGCCCGGTCGGTAGCACGTCGGATACGCACGGTGAGGCGCCGCCGACCTGCGGGTATACCGACGGAAACGCAGGTGAAAGGCACTCCGAAAGCTTGGTATTGTTGTCCATGTCGCCGCGGGGAACACCCCCGGTCAGGCGGCAGACACCTAGTCCGGGTGGCGGAATGGCAGACGCGCTAGCTTGAGGTGCTAGTGCCCTTTATCGGGCGTGGGGGTTCAAGTCCCCCCTCGGACACACCGTTGCCCCCTGAGCCCCGTTTCACGGGCAGGGCAGACCGATACCCGCCTCCGGCTTCTGGCCGGGCGCGGGTGTTCTGTCGTTTCGGCAGGCTTGCGACTTCCTCCTTCATACGCTTGCGTGTGCTGCTGTGATGCCGGTCAGCCGATGGCGATCCTTTCTCCTCGTGGGGTGTCCGCGGTCAGGGTCCCGGCGGTCGGGTCGAAGATCATGGAGATCGATTCGGCGCGGAGATACTCGACCGCGGCGACCGGTGCCGGTGGAGCTGCCGATGCGTTGAGGTTGGCCTTGTGCCCGGTGAGGCGGATGACCAGTGCGGGCAGGTGGGGCAGGACGTGGTCCTCGCGGACGTAGGCGTTGGACGTCCGGTGGGGGAGGGGCGGGGCGGCGCTGGAGTGGCCGTGGCGGCACCGGTAGGCGGGGCGGTGGGTCCAGTGGGATTCCATGCGGCGCCCGCAGATTCCGCAGCGCAGTAGCCCCGCCAGGGTGTACGTCCGCCCCGGTGCTGTGTGCCGGGCGGCGCGAGTGTGCTGGACGGTGACGAAGTCGGCCTCGCTGACCAGTGCCGTGTGTGCTGGTGTCGTTGAGATGATCCAGTCGGTGGGGGCGTTCCAGCGCATTACGTCGCGGTGGCCGAGGCTGGTGTTGGCGGGGTCGATGAGGTCGTGGTCGGTGCGCTGCCGGTTCCTGACCTGGTGGCCGGTGTAGCGGGGGTTGGCCAGGATGGTGCGTACCGTGGTGAGGATCCACCGTCGGCTGGTCGGGTGCGGGTTGCGGTCTGGGTCGGCGGCGGACGGGCTGACTATGCCGGCATCGTTGAGGGCGCGGGTGATGCGGGCGACGCTGTGGCCGGCGAGGCGTTGGGTGAAGATCCAGGACACGATGGGTCCGTACTCAGGGTCGATGTCGAGGCGTTGGATGCGGACGCCGCGGCGGGCGAGGGTGCGGTTGGGGTGCGGGCCTGCGTCGACGAGCCGGTATCCGTAGGGGGGTCGGCCGCCGAGGTGGCGGCCTTGGTCGCGGGTCTGCACGGTCATCGCGCTGCGGACCCGGATACGGGCGCGGGTGATCTCCCGTTTGGAGAGGATACCGAGGACGATCACGAGTTCTTCCTGGCCGGCGATCTGCGGGTCGATGGCGCCGCCCAGTTCCGGCACCCACACCTCAACCCCATGATGCTCAAACAGCGGGGCCATGGCTGCGAACTGGTTGCCGTAGAAGGCGCGTTCGCTGGAGCCGACGATGACCGCGTCGAAGTCCCGGTCCGGGTCGGCCATCGCGGCGAGCAGCGCGGCTGCTTGCGGCCTCCGGGCCCAGGGGACGGTCCGGCTGCGGCCGACATCGAAGTACTCGGCGACGATCCGCCCGTGCCCGGACGCCAGTGCCTGGGCGCCCAGCAATTGCCAGGCTCGTGATGTGGCCGGGTCAGGACTCCGTGGCCCGCCGACGGGCCAGGCGCCTGTCGGGGTACGGCATTATGCGCTGCCATGTTCGACGCCTCCTGCCGGTCGCCGAGTTGCCCCGCACTGAGGACATACCCGCAGGGGTGTCAACGTGCGCGAAGACCAGGGACGGTTCACCCCAAGAAGTGAAGATCGAAACGTCCCGCGGTCACGTAACGGCCTTGACATGCTGAAATTTCGAAGCGGTCCGCGCGGAGATCGAGAAAGCCAATGCTGTGCCAGATGAACAGCCTGGTTCGGAACACGTTCTCCGGGGAGGAACCGCATCGGGTGGCGTCGCGGAAGCTCCCTTCCCCCGACGCATGGATGACTCCGCCGCGCTGCAGCTGCGGCACGCCCTGGAACACGCCGACGTTCCCATACGACCGGGTACGGACCAGGCCGTCATCCACGCCTTCGAGCGAATCGTGACCGGAACCCCCGAACACACCAGCGGCGCCCTGACCATCTCCACGCTGTGCAAAGAAGCGGCTTCTCGCGCGCCACCTACCACCGCTCACCCCTGTCGAAGATCCTCACCGGGCTCCTCAAGACACCCGACGTACCCCGCCCGCAGACCGACGTTCTGACCGCGGACATCGCTCGCCCAAGAAGGCGGAGCGCACGCTGTGCTCTCAACACGCGGCAGAGCAGCGAGAGGCGCGCGCCACCATCGCCGCCTACGCCAACCACATCCAGGCATTGACCCTGCGTAACGCCGAACTCGAAGCGGAGAATGCCGCCCTGCGCGAAGCTCTCCACCAGCCCGGCGGCAACGTAGCCTCTCTCCCCGTGACGTCTTGAAGGCGGTCGCCACGCCCGCGTCTGCCTGCAGCAGACGCGGGCGCGGCGCCAGGGCTCAGGCGTTGAGCGCCTTGGTGAGGAAGCCGATCGCCTCTGGGTGACGGTGGCCTCGGCGGGTGCGCCGGCTGTTACGAGCGCCGGTCCGCCGGCCATCCCTGCGCGTCGAATACGGCGATGGGATCCAGGTAGTCGCGCCAGTGCGTCACCTTGCGGTCCTTGACGGTCACGACGGAGACGAAGCGGTTGTCGTAGGGCCGTCCCGTCACCGCCGACGTGCCGTGGACCTCGTACTCCAGGACGACCGTCGAGGTCTCGGGGTCCCGGTGAACGCGGAGGTTGTCCGCGCCGCGCAGCTTGATGTAGTCCCCGTAGTCGCTGTACAGGTCGATGATCCCCTGGCGTCCCTCGACCCGCCGGGGGTAGCCCGGCACGGTGATCACGTACTCGAAGACCACGTCCTCGGCGAGGAGGTCGTAGTAGTCCTCCCCGTCGACCAGGCCGTCCAGCCCCTCCTTGATGATGCGGAAGAACGGGCTGTCCGCCCCGAAGGGAGCCTTGTCGTCAACGGTCTTGGTCACTTCGCCTCCGGGGTCCAGGCGTGGGCGGTGCGCTCGGCGAACGCGCGGAAGGTGGTGGCCGGCCGGCCGGTGACCTTCTCGATGTCGCCGGTGGGCGCAGCACCGTTGCCGGCGATGACGCTGCCGGTGAGCCAGCGCATCATCACCGCGTAGTCGGCGGGGACTCCTGCTGCGAGCGCGCTTTTGATCCACGTTTCCTGGTCGATGTCGTGGTAGGCGACGGGGCGGTCGCTCACGGCGGCGATGATGTCCGCGACCTCCTGGAAGGTGAGGGCCTGCGGGCCGGTGAGCGAGTAGGTGGCGCCGGCGTGGGTTGCGGGGTCCAGCAGCGTCTGGACCGCGACCGCCGCGATGTCGGCCGCGTCGACGAAGGCTTCCCTGCCGCCGGCGCTAGGGACCATGATCACTCCGTCGATCACCGGGAGGTGGTCGTCGGCGAAGTTCTGCATCACCCACGACGTGCGCAGGACCGAGTGCGTGATGCCGTGCCGGGACGCCAGGTCGGCCTCGACGGCCGCGATGTCGACCTCCGTCGGCGCCTGGTCGGCGTTGTAGACGCTCAGGTAGGTGACGTGGCGCACGCCGGCCGCCTCGGCGAGGTCCAGGAAGGCCCTGACCTGGCCGGCGTAGCTGATACGCGCGGTGGGTGTCACCAGATAGAGGCGGTCAACGCCGTCCAGGGCGGCCTGGTGGGTGGCCGGGGCGTCCCAGTCGAACCGGACGTCCGCTCCGCTTCGTGCCGCGGTACGGGGGATGATCCCTCGCTGGGCGAGCGCGTCGGCCAGCAGCGAGCCGGTCCGGCCGGTGCCGCCGAGGATGAGTGCGATGGGTGCTTCGTTTGTTCATGACTCCATGCTCGAAGCCCAGAGCGAGACAATCCATGCGTGATTTGCTCAGAACTTTACGTAAAGCTCTCACGCCTTGACCCTGGATGCTCGTGCTGGTCAAGCTGATCCCATGGACCTGCTAGCTGACCACCTGGTGCGGGCACGCGCCACCGGCGCGGTGTTCGCGCGGACGGTCGCCCAGCCGCCGTGGGGTCTGCGGCTGGGCGGTTCGATACAGCTGTCGGTACACACGGTCGTCCGCGGCCGCGGCTACCTCTGGCTGAACACCCCCGACAGCACCGTGGAGCTCATACCAGGAAGCGTCACCTTGGTACGCGGCGGACCGGACCACTACATCGGGCATGAGCCGGGCGCCGCCTGCCTGGAGCCGGAGGAGTTCCGGGCACGCCACGCCCAGTCGCGCCCCGGGGACAACCCGCAGGCCACCGTTTTCCTGTGCGGCGCCTACCAGTTCTCCGGCGATGTCGGCAGCGGGCTGCTGGACGCGCTGCCCCAGGTCATGACCCTCTCGGCGGCCGATGACGATCCGCTGCGGGACGTGATCACCTTGCTGTCCCGCGAACTGGTCCGCAACGAGCTCGCCCAGCAGATCGTCCTGGACCGCCTCCTGGATCTGCTGCTCGTCCTGGCCATCCGCAGCGACTTTCGTCGCAGTGCGACCGCACCGCGCTGGTACCGGGCGGCCGCGGACCCGCGGCTGGGAGCCGCGCTGCAAGCCATGCATGAGAACGCGGCCCACCCGTGGACGGTCCCCGAACTCGCCGCGGTCAGCGGCCTGTCCCGGGCCGCCTTCGCGCGGGTGTTCCGGGAGGCTCTAGGTCAGGCCCCCATGCAGTATCTGACCGAATGGCGCATGACCATCGCCCGCGACCACCTGCGCGCCGACGATCTCACCCTGCCCCAGATCGCCGACGCCGTCGGCTACGGCTCCCCCTTCGCCTTCGCCGCAGCCTTCCGTCGCCACCACGGAGAACCGCCCGGAACCTGGCGACAGAGGGAGCGAACGGCCGCCCAGACCCGACTGCTCACCACGCACCACGGCTCGTGAGCAGCGTCATGCCCTGGTGCAAGCATCCCGATCGGGACGCCTTCTGGACGTCCGTACCTCGGTGCCTTGTCGACGATCAACACCTTGATCTGCGCGGAGGTTCCGCCGGTGACGGGGCGGCTCGCCACTGAAGGGGCCGATCGGGGACAAGTCGCCTGAGACACCCGTGCAGGTCGCATAACGCCGTCCGGTGCCGTCGCGTCCGGCAGCCGGCTGCTCCCGCATTCGATCTCCGGGAACGAAGCCGCCAGGCTCGTGCCCCGCCGTGAGTGCAGCACTACCCGGCCCACGTCGATGCAGACCAGGGCCCGCCCTCCGTCCTGCTTCGGCTCACCCGCCCACCCCGGCGGCACCGCAGGGTCGGACACAGGGCGGCGGGCATCGGTTCCGGCAGTGTCCACGTCACAGCCCATGCCTTCCACCCAGCCCGCCCGTCGGCAGTCCGAGTGCGCGTACGCACCCGACTACCGGCCCGACCACGGCAGGTCAGCGCTCTGCAACACCTCGCCGGGGGCTGTGTGCTGAGCTCCTGGCGCACGTCCAGGCAGCGCAGCCGGACACCGGGCTGCCCGGAGCCCGTGGCGTACGGTCTGATGTCGCGGCCGCCCACCGTCCGCAACGGATCTCACCGAACCCGGTGGTGCCGCCGGTACGGCCGAAAGATCTGAACCAATACCGGGAATCAGGCCGCGACGAGCTCCTGCTCGCGCTCCGGCGTCTTGACCTTGGGCTTCTTGTTCGGCAGCGAGAGCCGGAAGACCTTGCGCCACGCGGAGAACACCTGCTTGGGCAGCGGCCCGGTGACGTACTCCAGCTCGTACTTTTCGAACAGCGCGCGCACCTTCACCGCGACCTCGGCGTACCGGTTGCTCGGCAGGTCCGGGAACAGGTGGTGCTCGATCTGGTGCGACAGGTTGCCGGTCATGAAGTGCATGGCCCTGCTGCCGCTGATGTTCGCCGAGCCCATCATCTGGCGCAGGTACCACTGGCCGCGCGTCTCGCCCTTGATCGACCGGCGCTCGAAGACCTGCACGCCCTCGGGGAAATGCCCGCACATGATCACCGAGTGGGACCAGATGTTGCGGACCAGGTTCGCGGTGAACGTGGCGGCGAGCGTGGTGAGGAACGACGGGCCCGACAGCAGCGGGTGGATCACGTAGTCCTTGAGCACCTGCTTGCGGATCTTGCGGCCCACGGCCCTGGCCCGCGCGCGGAACTCCGGGTTCTTGCGGCGGCGCTTGTGCAGGTTCTTGCCGAGCTCCAGGTCGTAGGCGGCGATGCCGTACTCGAAGAAGCAGGCGTTGATGAAGTTCCACAGCGGCTGGCCGAGGTGGAACGGGTGCCACTTCTGGTCCTCGTCGACGCGCATGATGCCGTAGCCGAGGTCGTTGTCCTTGCCGATCACGTTGGTGTACGTGTGGTGCAGCTCGTTGTGCGAGTGCTTCCACTGCTCGGCCGGCGAGACGTGATCCCATTCCCAGCTGGTGGAGTGGATCTTCGGGTCGCGCATCCAGTCCCACTGGCCGTGCAGGATGTTGTGCCCGATCTCCATGTTGTCCATGATCTTCGCCACGGACAGACCGGCGGTGCCGAGCAGCCACGCGGGCGGGAAGAACGAGAACAGCAGCACGCCCCTGCTGACCAGCTCGAGCTTGCGCTGCGCCGAGATGACCTTACGGATGTAGACGGCGTCCTTCTCGCCGCGGCCGGCGATCACCTCGTCGCGGATCGCGTCCAGCTCGCGGCCGAGCTCCTCGATCTGCTCCGCGGTCAGGTGGGCGGTGGGGTCGATGGCGGTCAAGGTGCTCCTACCGTTCGATGTCGCAGGGGCCCGCTGCGGCGGACACGCAGGTCTGGATGAGGACGCCCGGCTCGGCCGCGGTGATCTCGCCGGTGCGCAGGTCGCGGACGGCGCCCGCCTTGAGCGGCGTGATGCAGCCGAAGCAGATGCCCATGCGGCACCCGGAGGGCATGAGCACGCCGGCCTCCTCGCCGATGTCCAGCAACGGCGTGGCGCCGTCCGCGTCGACGGTCTTGCCGGTGGCGCTGAACGTGACCTCGCCGCCGTCGCCGGCGACGACGATGCCGGGGCGGAAGCGTTCGGTGTGCAGGCGCTCTTGTACGCCGTGCTCGGTCCAGTGCTCTTCGGCGGCGTCGAGCAGGCCCGCGGGCCCGCAGGCCCAGGTCTCGCGCTCGGCCCAGTCGGGCACGAGTTCGTCGAGACGGGCGATGTCGAGCATGCCGTCCGTGTCGGTGTGCACCTCGGTGAGCCGCAGCTTCTTGGCCGCGACCAGGTCGTGCAGTTCGTTGCGGAAGATCACGTCTTGCGGCTGCGGCGCGCAGTGGACCATGACGACGTCGTCGAACTCGGAGTCGCGCAGCATGCCCATCACGGGCGTGATGCCGCTGCCGGCCGTCAGGTAGAGCACCTTGGCGGGCTTGGCCCGCGGCAGCACGAAGTCACCGGTCGGCTGGTCGAGCTGGATCAGCGTGCCCGGTTTCGCCCTGCGGACCAGGTGGTTGCTGACCTTGCCGTCCGGGATCGCCTTCACGGTGATCGTGACGCGGCCGTCCTGACGGTTTGTCGGCGAGGTGATGGAGTAGGCACGCCACAGGCGCACCCCGTCGACGTCGACCCCGAGCCGCACGTACTGACCGGCTGTGTGGCCGCGCCACCCCCGTCCCGGCCTGATCACGATGGTCGCGGCGTCACCCGTCTCGGGGTGCACGGCCTCGATGCGCCCACGCAGGTCAGCGCCCGCACGCAGCGGGCTGACCAGGTCGAGGTAGTCCGACGGCAGCAGCGGCGTCGTGACCATCTCCAGCAGTTTCCACGCCCTACTGCGGAGCGCTGCACTCGTCATGGCTCCAGCTTGCTGCGCCGCAGGGCGTAAAGTCCTGACCGCAGGACGTAAATCTGACCGGCTGAATTGTTCGCAGGGAACAAAAACGTGAGCCATGCAATCCAGAGGGCCAGCGAACTGGCCCTGGATGAGACGACGGTCACCGCACTTCGGGCCGCGCTGAAGACCACCGCCGACGAGGTCGTCCAGGCGATCATCGACGAGGTCCCTCCCTACGCCAACGCCCTTTCGGGCCGTATGGGCGGCACCATCCGCCGAGCCGTCCGCACCGCCCTGGGGCACTACCTGGACCTCGCGAGCGGGAACGCCACAGGCGGCGACGCCGGTGACGCAGCCTACGAGCTGGGCCGCGGCGAGGTCCGGGACGGCCGTTCGATGGACGCCCTGCTCAGCGCCTACCGCGTCGGCGCCCGCGTGGCCTGGCGATGCCTGGCGGCGGGTGCCGTACCCGCAGGTCTGCCCGCCGCCGAGGTCGCCAAGTTCGCCGAGCTGACCTTCGCCTACATCGACGAGCTCTCCGCCGCGAGCGCCGCGGGCCACGCCGACGAACTGGCCGCCCGGGGCAGGGCCCAGGAGCGCCACCTGGAACACCTGGCCCGCGACCTCCTCGCCGGCGCGAGCCCGGATGTGCTGCTGGCCTCCGTTCAACGGGCCGGGTGGCAGCCTCCGGTTTCGCTGACCGCGGTCCTGCTGCCCGCCGCCCAGGCCCGGCCTGCCTACCGCACGCTCGACCCGAGCACCCTCGTCCTCGACGATCTGCCGGACGCCACCGGTGTGCTGCTCGTCCCCGATGCCGACCGATCACATCTCTTGCGGCAGCTCACCGACCGCACCGCCGTGGTCGGCCCGGCCCGGCCATGGGCTCGTGCGTCCGCCTCGTACGCACGAGCCGCACGCGCGCGCTCCCTCTCCTCTGATATTCGCGACACCGAGGACCACCTGCCCGAGCTGGTGCTGAGCGCCGACGCGGCCGCGTTCGCAGACCTGCGTGCCCGAGCCCTCGCACCGTTGCGGACCTTGCCTGTCGCCACCACACGGCGGCTGGAGGAGACGTTGCGGGCGTGGCTGCTGCACCAGGGCAGGCGGGACGAGGTGGCGGCGGCGTTGTTCGTCCATCCCCAGACGGTCCGGTACCGGATGTCGCAGCTGCGGGAGCTGTTTCCGGATCTCGCATCGCCACACCGGGTCCTTGAACTGACGCTGGCGGTCGGTCTTCGGGTCAGCTGACGCGTACTTCGACCGTCCACGACCGCGTCCGCGAGCGGTCCAGGAACCGTGCCTCGTTCTCGGTGCCGTCAGCTGGCTCATGCGGCCCGGGAAGATCGGTATCAGCCGGCTGAGACCGAGGGTTGATGTGAAGACCGGACAAGGCCTCGGGAAGCCCGTCGGGCTGCAGCTGGGTGACCGGCGGGGCGGCCAGGCCGGGTCACCAGGGGCGGGGGCCGGGCCGCTCCCGCCGGGGACCACCGTGGTTCTGCGACGGCCCCGTGCCTCCCTTCCGACAGGTCAACCGGACGACCGACCGGGCCGGTCTGGCACACCGCGCGAGGGATGATGGGGATGGAATGACGGAACGTGAGGTCAGGAGTATCCATGACGAAGCGGGTTCACCGACCCCGTGAGGACGCGGAGTTCGATTTCATCCTCGGGATGAGCCGAGTTCCGGTCCTCGCATACTTCACCGGGACATGGCCCAAGGCGATCGAGCCCTGCCGGGTGATGGACCTCGTCGTGGATGGCATCGCCGACGACTACACGGGCCGCCTGACGGCCGTCCGCGCCGACATCACGCGTTGTCCGGCCGCAACCGAGCGATACGGGATCACCGGAGCCCCGTCCTACGTCCTGCTGAAGGAGGGAGAGCCGGTGGCGCACGGCACGGGGCCCATGACCATCGCCGAGGTACGGAAGTTCCTGGACGGCCACCTCTGAGCGGCCGCTGCGGCACGTGGCCGCGACGCCCGTCACGTCTCGTCTACGGGAGCTGCGCCGCCTGAGACACCTTGGGGCTGAGACACCCCACAGGTCACATAACGCCGTCCAGGGCGGTGCCCACCGGCAACTGGTCGACCGCTGCCGCCCGGATATCAGGGAACGCCGGCGTCATGTCCGTGCCGCGACGGGAGCGCAGCACGACCCGGTCGCTCGTGACGACGGCGAGCTGGACGGGAGAAGGACGCGCGGATGCCGCGGGTGACGGGCCCGGACAGTACGGGGACAGTGCGGCGGGCACGAGAAGACGGTGTTTCATGGTTCAACGGGCCTGTTTCCTACGGTGTTTAGCTATTCAACACTTGCGGAATGACTCGCCCGGAAAGATGCTGGAATTATCGGATCGGGCATTCCACCAAGAGCCGTGTAACACCGTGGTGGCGATGAGTATCACGCCGCCGACCTCCTTCTTCGCCCGATCACCGGCCGACGGCTGGGTACGCGCTCGTCTTCGCGGTGGAAGACACGCGTCTGAAGGAGGCACCATGCACGCGCCGACCGAGAGCGGGACAACCGTGCCCCGCTACTGCGCCCAACCACCGCAGACCCAGCCCGTGTTGCGCCCGGACCTCAACCCGAACCGGTCGAGGGCCATACTCCTGGTCCGCGCCAAGTGGATCAACGGCACGGTCCTGCACTACGCCTTCCTCGACCAGGGCGGTGACATCGGAGGTCCGGAGCAGCTGGACGAGGTCCGGCGCGCCTTCCAGGCCCGGAAGGCGCTGGGGGTCGGACTGGAGTTCCAGGAGGTGGCCGATCCTGGCGACTCCGAGGTCCGCGTCCTCTTCCGGGAGAGTGAGGGGTCTGCGTCGTACGTCGGCCGGGACAATCTGGGCATCGCCACGACCGAGCCGACCATGACGTTCGGCTGGGACCTGACCACGCCGTACGGCAAGGCCACCGCGCTGCACGAGATCGGGTACGCGATCGGCTTCGCCCATGACCACCAGAACCCGTTCGCCGGCATCGTCTGGAACGAGGGGTCGTAGGTCAGCTTGAGGCCGAGGCTCTGGTAGACGTCGGCCTTGTCCTGGGCTTCGGCGTCGGCGAGTACGTCGCGGATGCTGCCTAGCGATGTGATCATCGAGCGGATGTCCTCCTTGGTGAGCCGGTCCTCATGGGTGGCTTCTCGGCTCTTGGCGATCGCTCGGGAGCGGAGGGCCTGGGTTTCGGTGATCCATCGGCCGACGAGTGCCGGGTCTGTGCCGGCTTCGAGAGCCTCTCCGTAGCGGGTGATCTTCGTGTCGCACTCGGCGACCACTTGAGCTGCCTTCTCCTCCTCCGTTGGGACCGCAGGGTCGGGCCGCTGGGCCGCGTACATCCGCGCGACCGTGTCCTCCAGCCGGTGCGGGGCGAAGGCACGCGTGAGCCAGGTGTCGAGCGGGGCGATCAGGTCTCGTTCGGCGACGTAGACGTTGCGTGGGTGGGAGACCTTGTCGGCCAGCCCGTACTCGCTGGGGAAGCGGCAGCGGTAGTAGAGGACGTCGTGGCTGCAGTGCGCCTGCATGCGTCGGCCGCACAGTCCGCAGTGCAGTAACGTCCGCAGGACGTATCGGGGACTGGTGTGCCGCCGTCGCTCGCGTGTCGTGTGATCGGCGCCCTTGGCTGCTCGTACGGCCTGGGCGAGTTCGAAGGTCTCGGTGTCGATCAGTGGCGGCCGAGGTCAGGCAGGGGGTGACATCCATGGCACCCCAGGGCAGGGCGGGAGTGCACAGGTCTCCGCCGGCATCGGTGACCCGGTACCCCACCTGCGAGCGGTCGAGATCGGGCAGTTCGGTGCAGCCGCACAGGGCCAGGGCGTCGCGCAAGGCGTGCGCCTCGTCGGGGGTGCCGTCCCAGAGCAGGTCGAGGTCCCCGGTCAGTTCGGTGGAGCCGTGCATGATGCCGGCGACCTGGCGATACCGACGAAGGCGAGGAAGTGTTCAGCCTTGCGCTCGTAGCGCCGGTGCAGACGACGGCAGCCGACAAGCCAGGCCACCGTCCTCTCCACGGTCCAGCGGTGGCGGCCCAGGCACTGGGAGGGCTCGATGCCTTTGCGGGCGATGTACGGGGTGATGTTCCGGGAACGCGGCCACTGCCGCACGTGGTCGTATCCCTTGTCGCCATGGAGTTTGGCGGGGCGTCGTCGACGCGGTCCGCGGCGGGAGCGGATGGGCGGGATGCCGCACACGAGGGGTTCGAGGTCCTGGCTGTCGTGAGTGTTCGCGGCGGAGATCCCGATTGAGACCGCGACCAGTCCGACTCCCCGCGGGCGCCGAGTTCGTCCAGGACCAGGCGGTGGAGCTTGCCCCACATCCTGGCCCGGCTCCACTCGGTGAGCCGGCGGTGCGCGGTCGGCCCGGACGGACCGAAGACCGGCGGAAGTTGCCGCCGGGTACAGCCCGTCGTGGCCACGAACTGAGCCCGTCCGGAACCAGACGTCCCACCCACGCAATCACGACAGCGAGCTTAATGATCAAGCCAGTTGAGACGACCTCCAACAACGGCCAACACAATGAGTCGAGTTGTCGGCGGGTGATGAGGCAGCAGGCGAGTTTGAGGAACGCTTCGTGGATGTCGGCTCTTCGTTCCCAGCGGATACGTAGACGGCGGAAGCAGTGCGGCCAGTCGAAGGTGCGCTCGACCACCCACCGGTAGGTCCCCAGTCCGGTGCCGCCGTCGCCGAGCTCACCGTGTGCGTTGTATCCCCAGGTGCGCATCGTCTGGTCGTTCGTTGCCGTCCCCTGTCGGGGTTTGCCTTCCAGGCAAGGCTCAGCTGCGCAGTTCTCGTTTGAGGATCTTCCCCGTCGGCCCCTTGGGCAGCTCTGCGAGGATCCAGACCTCGCGGGGGTACTTGTAGGCGGCGAGCCACTCCTTGCAGTGGGCGATCAGTTCGTCTGACTCTGCGGCCGCGTCGGGCTTGAGCGTGACGTACGCAACCACTTCCTCGCCGAGCCGCTCGTCCGGCCGACCGACGACCGCCGTCTCGGCCACGGCTGGATGGGCGTAGAGCACCTCCTCGACCTCGCGGGGGTACACGTTGTATCCCCCTCGGATGATCAGATCCTTCAAGCGGTCGATGATGAACAGGTAGCCGTCCTCATCCCGGTAGGCCAGGTCTCCGGTGTGGAGCCAGCCGTTGCGGAGCACCTCCGCCGTGGCCTTGGGCTTCTTGTAGTAGCCCTTCATGACGTTGTGCCCGCGGATTACGATCTCTCCGACGTGCTCCTCGCCCGGTGGGAGCTCCTTGTCGTCCTCGTCCACGACTCGAATCTCCACCCCCCAGATCGGCTTGCCAATCGAGAGCACCTTGCGTTGTCGTGCATCGATGTTGAACGTAGCGGTGCTCGCCGTCTCCGACAGGCCGTAGCCCTCGAGGATGGCCGTTCCCGGGAACTTCTCCTCGAACGCCCGGATCACCTCACCGGGCAACGACGCGCCGCCCGAGTTGACGGCCCGCAGGCTCGACAGGTCCCGGCCGGTGGTGTCCAGCTGCAGCAGGGCGACGAACATCGTCGGAACTCCGGAGAAGACCGTGCAGCGGTGCCTCTCGATCGCGTCCGCTGCTGCCTCGGCGCCGAAGCGCGGGATCAGCGCCATGCTGCAACGAAAGCGCACAGTGATGTTCAGGACGCAGGAGAGCCCGAAGACGTGGAACAGCGGCAATACCCCCACGACGACGTCGTCGGGGGAGAATCCGAACAGTTCCCCGGACACCGTGCAGTTCATGTAGAGCTGAAAGTGTGTCAACTCCGCGCCCTTCGGCTTGCCGGTGGTGCCGCTTGTGTACAGCAGCACCGCGGTGTCGTCGGCGCTCGTCGGGTGGATCTCCCGCGAGTCGCCGGCCGCGCAGAGCTCGTCGAATCGCCGCGTGCCCGTGGGGCGCGGTACATGACTGCCCGGGAGGTTGACGATGTACGTCGGCACCGCGCCGGTCTCTTGGGCACCGCGGAAGGCCGACTCGGCGAACTGCTCGAAGGTGATCAACAGCTTGGCGTCACTGTCCGCCAGGTGGTAGGCGACCTCGTGGGTTGTGAGCAGCGGGTTCAGTGGCACCATGACCAGGCCCGCCTTGAGGATCCCGAAGTAGCTGAACAGGAACTGCGGAAGGTTCGGCAGCTGCACCGCCACCTTGTCACCCGGCTCCAGGCCAAGTCCGAGCAGTCCGGCGGCGACCTGCCCCGAGATCTCGTCAACCTGGGCGTAACTGAAGGACTGGTCGCCGAAGTGCATCAGGGGCTTGTCCGGGCCGGCCGCGGTGGACTCACGCAGCATGGTGGCGAGGTTGAAGGACATCATGGTTTCGCTTTCGATGGATGATCGGTCGTGGGAGGAATCGACGGCTTCGATGAGCCGGCGCGGCATGTCGACGATCAGCGGGCAGGAAACGTCCTGCGGCAGCATCAACCGGTCGCCGTGGTCCCGGCGTTTCTTCTCGATGAGCGACTCTGTCCAGGCCGCGAACACGGGATCGGCAGTGAGTGACGTCGACGCCTTCCTTGCCACGGGCGATCCGCTTGACTTGCGGCCGGTGCACCACACCGGATGACATCGGTGTCGGCGATGCCGTCTCTGACGGTGCCGACGAAATCAGCCCGGCAGGAGAGGAAGGAGGTTCCGCGGCCCCCGGCTGCGGGCCGAAGCAAGCCGCCGGGCACGCCGGAGTGCCGACTCTCAAGCCCACTTGGCCTTGGGCCGTCCGAGCTGTCTGTGGAAGCCCTGCTCGGCCAGGTAGATGTGGCTGTAGAAATGGACCAGGAGGCCGACGTGCAGTTTCTGGGTCTGCGCATCTTTAGTGACAGGCCATCAGCGGCGCTCCCTAAGGCGGTGAGCCCGGCGTCGAGCAGGGGGTGGACGGCCTCGCCGACGTGCTCGAAGCCCGGGCCCACGGTCTGGCCGTGCAGTTGGCGGTAGTGCACGCCCTCGAGGATCGCGGCCAACTTGAACGACGCGAGCCCGAGGTAGAACCCGAAGTGGGACAGGTCGCGGTCGCTGTGCGCGGGCCGAGGTGTTCGAGTTCGGCCGCGTGCCTGTAGGGCGTGCCGGCGACCCGCTCCATCACGTAGAACGGTGCGCCCAGCACGTCCTCGTCCTGGCACAGTTCATACGTCGTCGGCACCGGAACGTCGGTGGCCCGTAGTGCAGACATCACGCGGTACTCCCGCGCCATGTCGTGGGCCGTCGCGAGCACGTGTCCCAGCGGCGATCGCCGGACTATCCAGGTCGCCGCGCCGTCGCTCACCTCGTAGGTGAGGTTGGACCTGCCGCCGGAGACGTGCCGGGCGCTGAGGTCCCCGCCGGCTCCGGGCACCGACGAGGAAAACCACTTGTCGAGCCGCGCCAGGTCCAGGCCGGGCAGGTCGCTGCCACCAGTGGTCGCGTTCATCACGGTGTCGACATCCTGACGGTCTCGACCACACAGACGGGCCTGACGTCGCTCTCCGGTTCCTCGATGCTCTGGAAGACCTTCATTGTCTGTTCCTTTCCCGTGCCGGTTCAGGCCTTCGGCCCGCCGACGACGTACGGCACGCGGCCGGAGACGAAGGGGCGCCCGCGCCGACGGCGACGGACATGGCGACCACGACGCCGTCGGGAACGGCCGGCTGTTGGGCGACCGGGGCTGCGACGCGGCGGCAGCAAACGGCGGCCTTGAAGCCCTCGAACGGCATTCCGACGTGCTCGGTAGTGGCGGCGGTCGCCTCGGTCCCCATGAACCGGTGGTTGCGTTCATGGGGACGCACCCATGCCGGCCTGAGGATCAGCTGCCGAGGTGGACGTTTCGTGCGGTGACTGGCTCTCCGCATTGGTCGCAGGCCAGCGCTGGGTGTGTGTGCGATCCGCACACCTCGTGTGTCCAGGTGAGCGATGTGCGCTCGGTGTCCGCCGTGCCGTCCGTGAGGTAGGTGTCGCCCCATTGCATCAGAATCATGATCGCCGGGAAGAGATCGAGGCCGGCCTGGGTCAGGCGGTATTCGTAGTCGTTGCGGATCGGCCCGCCTGCGTACCGCTCCCGGGTCAGCAGTCCGCCGTCGACCAGTTTGCCGAGCCGGTTCGACAGTGTGGGGCGTGGGATGCCGAGGCTCTGGGCGAACTGTCCGTAACGGCGCACACCGAAGAAGGCTTGGCGGAGGATCAGCATCGTCCATCGCTCGCCGACCAGGTTGAGAGTCCGCGTGACCGAGTCGTCGGTGCGCCGTTCCGTGGCCCCGGCCTCAGCGTTGTCCGTCACCGAGCGATGGTATCGCGTCATCGTCACCAAGCCATTTCGCCTCGATCGTCCACCGAGAGGAGGGAGCGGGCGTGATCCGTGATGAAAGCCAGGGTCGCGGCGCCCTCGGCGTCTTCGGCTGTCGAGGGGACGAGCCCGATGTGGTCGGCGCCGGCGTCGAAGTAGGCCTTGATACGCCGCAGCACCTCAGGTCCGGACCCGATCGCACCCACGGCTGCCGGGAGCTCGGGGGGGATGTCTTCCACGAGCGCATGGCGGCTGTCGGAGGCACGCGCCTTACGGACGAGGTCGCCGAAGCCCAGCTCGGTGAACATCTCGCCGTAGCCCGGCGGACGGAGGTAGACGGCCAGCTGCGAGGCGAGCTGGTGGTAAGCGGCCGGGCCCGGTTCGACGGCACAGGTGACCCACACCGCGAGCCGTGGTGCGGGCCGCCCGCAGGCTTGGGCGAAGGCGTCGATCGACGCGCGAGCCTGGGCGATGGCTGCCGGCGCCACCAGGTTCAGAACCACCTCGTCCGCGCTCTCCGCGGCGACCTGCATCATGCGCGGCCCGAACGCCGCGACGCTGATCGTGCAGCCTGGTTGTGGCTGGCGGAGTTTGAAGCCCTTGGTTCGAATGTGCTGGCCGGAGAACGCGGCCCGGTTACCGTTGAAGAGGTCACGCAGCACGGTGACCGATTCCCTGGTCCGCTGCGCGTTGCCCTTCCAGCTGCGGTCGTGCCAGGCGGAGACGATGTGCGGGCTGGACGCCCCCAATGCCACATCCACACGTCTGTTCGTCAAGGTCGCGACGCTGGCGGCGCCCATGGCGATGGCGACGGGGGAGCGGACGCCGACGGCGAGCGGGCCGACGGTGAGCCGAGGGATCGAGGTGGTGTCGGCGACGGCGGTGGCCAGAGCGAACGCGTCGAATGTGGCCATCTCGCCGAGCCACAACCGCTCGAACCCGCAGGCACTCGCCTGGCGGGCGATCCCGAGAGCTTCCAGATCGGGCCTGCCCAGCCAGTACGGGAGCACCACGCCGAGTGATCGCTGATTCACAGCTGGGCCACGTTCGTGGGGAGGTCGAGCAGGATGCGGCCCGTCGTCTCCCACATGGCCGGGCTCACCTGCAGGTGAGCGGTGGCCGTGGTTGCGTCCCGGAACCGGCGCTGCAACGGCGAGTCGTCGTAGATCGCCGATCCGCCGCCGAGGTCGTACATGGCGTGAACGACCTTCGCCGATGTGCGAGCGGCGTGGGCCGCTGCCAGACGCAACCCGGTGCGATGAGCGAGCCCGACCGTCTCGCCGGTGCTCGCTGCCTGCCAGGCGTCGTCGATGACGGAGTAGAAGAAGGCCCGTGCAGCGCGCAAGGCGGCCTCCGCCTGCGCCACGGCGGCCTGCGTCGTCGACTTCTCGGCCAGCGTCCTGCGTGAGCCGGTGGCGACCTTGTGGCCCGCGAGATCCAGCAGGTCGTCGATCGACCCGCGCGCATTGCCCAGCGTGGCGGCGGCGATGGACAGAGCGAAGTATCCGTAGATCGGGAACCGGTACAGCGGGGCGTCGGTCAGCGGACCGTCCGCGAGCGACAGCACTCGGTGAGCGGGAACGAACACGTCCTCGGCCACGGCGTCATGGCTGCCCGTCCCGCGCAGACCGGACGTGTGCCACGTGTCGACGATCCGCAGCTCCGCGGTGGGGATCCCGACCGCGCGCAGCGTCGGGGCGCCGTCCTTGTCGCCGCGACCGTCGTCCAGGACGCAGCCGCCGAAGAAGTAGTTCGCGTGCGTGATTCCGCTGCAGAAGGACCAGCGGCCGGAGACGATCACGCCTCCGTCGACGGGGCGGGCCTTCGCCCGCGGTGCCCACACTCCCGCCGCGATCGAGCCCGGGTGACCCAGGGTCTCGGCCGCGCCCTGTGCCGGCAGGTACGCCGCGAGCAGGCTGCTGGTGAGGGCGATCGAGACGCACCAGCCGGTGGCGGCGTCGCCGCGCGCGATGGTCTCGGCGCATTCGAGTGAGACGGCGGGCGAAGCCTGCGCGGCACCGAGAGCCTTGGTCGCTCCGCAGCGCATCAGTCCGGAATCCCGGAGCGCATCAACCAGTTCCGGCGTCAGTCGGCGGTTCCGCTCGTTGTCGGCGGCCGATGCCTGCGCCTGGAGGCGGATGCGATCCGCGGCCTGCTTGAGGCTTTCCTGCTTCGGTTCGGTCGCGGGAAGTGTGCTGGTCAAGGGGCCCTCCCTTCAGGTAGTTCAATTGCTTTACTAGTTCGATTCCTATACTGTCGTGCCGTCCGGTCGTCGTCAAGGCGGAGGGAGAGCCCGATGCAGCCACCCGAAGTGGCAGACCTGTACGGAGCGGCGGGCGATGCCGAGGTCGGCGCTTTCACGCCCGTTGACCACGCCGCCGGCTGGAAGGGATTGCGCCGAGCGTACGAGCGGATGCTGACAACGGTCTGCAGCCCGGCCCCCGGCGTGCGCACCGAGCATGTCGACGCGGGCGGGGTGCCGGCCCTGTGGGTGCGGCCGCAGGACCGGCACCCCGCAAACCCGGTAGTCGTTCTCTACCTCCACGGCGGCGGGTACATCGGAGGGGCGGCGGCAGCCGGGATCGATCTCGCGGCCCGGCTGGCCGATGCGGTCAACGGTCAGGCACTGGCGGTCGATTACCGCCTGGCGCCCGAGAATCCTTACCCGTCCGCCCTCGATGACGTCATGTGCGCTCTCCGCTGGCTGGTTGAGCGAACCGGGCATGAAACCAAGATCATCTTGGCTGGTGACTCCGCCGGCGGTGCTCTTGCCGCGTGCGCCGCCCTTCGGGCTCGCGACGAAGGGCTTGCTCCTGCGGCCGGGGTCCACGCGATGTCGCCCTTGGCTGACCTGTCCCTTGGTTCGCCGAGCATCGACGAGCGCGAGGGCACCGATGCGGCGGTCAGCCGCGATCTCCTCACCGACATGTCCGCCTGTTACCTGCAGGGGCGTGACCCGCAAGACCCGTACGCTTCACCGGCATTCGGTGAGTTCCGCGGAACGCCTCCGCTGCTGGTGCATGCCGCGGCGAACGAGGCGCTCGTGGACGACGCGACTCGGCTCGTGGAGCGCGTGGTGGCCACCGGCGGGAACGCCACGCTTCGACTGTATGACGACGAGGTGCACGCCTTCCCGTTGTTCCGGTTCTCGCCGGACGCGGCCGAAGCATTGGCAGAGTTCGGCCGGTTCGCCCACAGCCGGCTCAACCGAACGGCACCGGGAGGGTGACGCCGAGGCGCTGACCGGGAGGCTGACGGCACTTGAGCCCGAGCGCCCCCGAGCGCCTTTGACACAGCGACCTTGCTCGACGCACCAAGACAGACGACACAGAACGGAAGGACACGATGGACGACGTCAACCAGCAGGTAGTGCTCGCAGCTCGCCCGGAAGGCGAGGTCAAGGACTCCGACTTCACCGTCACCACCAGCGAGATCCCCACGCCGGGCGACGGTCGGTTCGTCGTCAAGGTCGATCTCATCTCCATCGACCCGGCGATGCGGAGCTGGATGAACGCGGGGGCGTCCTACGTGCCGCCCGTGGATCTCGGCTCCGTCATGAGGGCCGGCGGGACCGGGACGGTCGTTGCGTCCCGGCACCCTGAACACAGCGTCGGCGACGAGCTCTATGGCAACTTCGGCGTCCAGGAATACGCCCTGTCCGACGGCTCGGGCGCCCACAGGATCGACACGTCGATCGCACCGAGGACGACGTACCTCGGTGCACTCGGCATCACCGGTCTCACCGCCTACTTCGGTCTCTTCGACGTCGCCAGGATGAAGAAAGGCGACACCGTCGTGGTTTCCGGCGCGGCGGGCGCCGTGGGCAGCATGGTGGGCCAGATCGCCAAGATCGCGGGCTGTCGGGCCATCGGCATCGCAGGCGGCCCTGACAAGTGCCGGACCTTGGTCGAGACAATCGGCTTCGACGCGGCCATCGACTACAAGAACGACGACGTGCGGAAAGCCCTGCGAGAGCACGCCCCTGGCGGCGTCGACGTGTACTTCGACAATGTGGGTGGCCCGATCCTCGACGCCGTTCTGACCCGGCTCGCTCACGGAGCACGGGTCGTCATCTCCGGCGCCGTCTCCCAGTACAACGACCGGCGCATGAAGGGCCCGGCGAACTACATGTCGCTGCTGGTGAACCGGGCGTCGATGACCGGCATGGTCGTGTTCGACTACGAGCACCGCTATGCCGAGGGGACCAAGCAGCTCGCGCAGTGGCTCGCGGAGGGCAGGCTGACGTCGGCCGAGCACGTGGTGGAAGGCAGTGTCCGGGACTTTCCGAGCCTGCTTCGAGCTCTGTTCACCGGGGCGAACACAGGAAAGCTGATCCTGGCGCTGAATGCCGGCTGAGCTGCCCCGACGAAGCGCTGACTCAGCGGGTATTCAGCCGGTTGGGTTTCGTACCCGGGTCCACGCTTTGCCGTCGGAGTTGTCGGCAGGGGGCCGGTCAGGCAGCCGCTCGCATTGCGGCGCACCGCACATCCACGACGGCTGAGGCAACGGGTCCGGACAACGAAGATCAGGCACAGCAATGCATCGATGGAAGGGCAAGACCTCTCGGGTCCTCGACGTCCCGGTGACGGCGTGTCACGACACCGCCTTCGGGTTGCCACCGGTCGAACCGAGCGGTGCTCTTTTGAAGTGGTCGAGGTGCCACGACAAGGGACGGCCTACGGTCCGGGCCGATCCACGGCGGCGGGCAACATCGGTGACACAACCCCCGCCACGGCGCGCACAGCGAACGAGTAGGTCGGGTCGAACAGCGATCGGCACCGTCGTAGCCGAAATCCGGGCGCCTCATCCCAGGCGTTCCGTCTCCACCGTGCCGACGTGTCAGGGGTTCCAGCCCGGCGTGGGCTGCGAACGAAACAGCGTGGAAGAACCGTGTGCCAGTAGCGGCACACGTTGTACATCAAGCATGCGTTGCACCGCCGTGCTGCCCAGGGAGGCGTGATGATCGAACAAGAGAATGAGCTGCTGATGGCTGCTTTCCGTGAGGTGATGGCCGGTGTGCCCACACCAGTGACCGTGGTCACTGCGATGGACGGCGGACGGCCGCACGGCACCACGGTCAGTGCCTTCACGTCGTTGTCGATGCAGCCCCCCATGGTCATGGTCGCTCTCGACCGTCGTTCGCAACTGCTCGGGTTGCTCAGGTCGTCGCTGCGATTCGGCGTCAACGTGCTGGGGCACGCGCAAACGGCGTCGGCGCTGGCCTTTGCACGCAAGGGAGGTGCCGAGAAGTTCGCCGGCGTGCTCTGGGAAGCGGACCGAGACATCCCGCGTCTGCTCGGGGCACCCGGCTGGCTCGCCTGCGAGGTCGCCGATTTCGTCGACGGGGGAGACCACGTCATCGTCCTGGGCAACGTCATGTCGGCCGAAACGGCCGGCGGTGACCCGCTCACCTACCACGCCCGGGCCTTCGGCACCCACGTCGCAATCGCATAGACCTTGCAGACGCCGCCCACCGTTCGCCAGGCAGACCGTCCACGAGACGGTCGCCGCGCTGCCCCGTCGAACACGGCGGTGATCGTCGGCGACGAAGGGCGGGAGAAGGAAGGTGACCTGCCGGTGGCCGTTCGAACCGGTGACCGAGCAGTCGCAGTACACCGGGACATTGAGCACAACTACCGCGAACTCAAGAAGGATCCTGTCACCGGCAAGCGGGCACGCACGGCCCGCTACGGGGGAGGTCTTCGGGCTGCCACCGGAGGATGTCGACTTCGCCCGAGGGGCGCTGTGTATCCGCCGACAGGCACAGCTCCTACATGGGCGCTTGTACTTCACACTCCCGAAGGGCGGCAAGACGCGCGTCGTCGACATGTCTCCCTCGATTGCCTCGGCGCTGGCCGAGTACTTCCTTGAGTACCCTGCCGTGGAGGTGGAGCTGCCCTACGGCAACGCCATCCGGGCGAACATCTTCAATGTCGAGGTGTGGAAGCCCGCTCTGGCCGCGGCCGGTGTCATCCCGGCGCGGAATGCGGCGGAACGCTGGAAGGCGACTCGCAAGGACGGCTTCCATGTGCTGCGGCACACCTACGCTTCGGTCATTCTGGAAACGGGCGAGTCCGTGGTCACGCTCGCCCGGTGGCTTCATTCCCGAGGCCGGCGGAAAGGGGCGCGGTGCCATCGACGCACTCCTCAACCGAAGCGCCCGGGTCGTCCCGGCCGGGTAGTGGGCACGCTACTTGGACGCCTACGAGAAGCGGGGCGCAGCATTTGCTGCGCCCCGCTTCGGCGTTCCGGCCCGGAAGTGCGGTTACCGTCCGTGATGTTCGGCGTCCGCCGTTGATGCGGACGCCCCAAGGTTCAGCGTGACCGTTGGCCCGCGGCGAGGAGAACCAGCTCATCACTTCTCCTGTGTCATCGAACGGATGAGGCCGCCCGGCATGCCCACAGCCCTGGCGACAGGACTGTCATACGGGCTCCTGCCAGATCCACCCACATACATGGAGGTCAGATATAGGAAAGTCGACACAGGTGAGCCATATGATGCAGATCATGCGACATGAACTCGACGAAACGGACCGCCGTATCGTGGCTGTCCTGCTCGCGTCGCCCCGTGCCTCCTGGCGCGAGATCGCCCACTGCCTGGAACTGTCGGAGCGCACTGTCGTACGCCGGGTCGCTCCCCTGTTCGCCGACGGCACTCTGCGCGCCACCGTGGTCCGCAACCCCACCCACATCCCCGGTGTCATCCCCATCTCACTGCGCATCCACTGCCGTCCCAACAAGATCCGGCACGTGGCCGAAGCTCTCGCCCACCGCAGCGACACCACCTGGGTCGACATCCTCGGCGGAGGCGATGAGATCTCCGCCGTCTTCTTCCTCGACGGACCCGAGGCCCGCAACACGCTTCTGCTGCGCGACCTGCCCGCCACCGACGCCGTGAACTCCTGGACCGCCCAAACCCTGCTGCGCGTCTTCCCCAACGCGTTCCGCTGGACCGCCGGCCTGCTCACCCCCGAGGAATCCGCCCGCCTGGCCCCCGCCCCGCTCATCGCCCCACCCGCACCACTCGCCGTAGACACCGCACTGATCACAGCCCTCACCGAGGACGGCCGCGCCACCTACACCGACCTCGCCCACCGCGCCGGCACAACCGCCCTCACCGCCCGCCGACGTCTCGACGCACTTGTACGCGGCCTCGTCGTGCGCCTGGCCACCGAGGTGGACCTCGCCCTGCTCGGTATCCATGCCGAAGCCTTGCTGTGGATCTCCGTGCAGCCCGGTGCACTGCAGGAGACCGCCCAGACCCTCAGCACCCACCCCCAAGTCCGGTTCACCGCGGCCACGACCGGACCCGCCAACCTGCTGATCACCCTTGCCGCAACCGACCTCGACGCCCTCTACACCTTCCTCACCACCACCATCGGCGCCCTGAGCCAGATCGTCGCCGTCGAGATCACCCCGCTGCTCGCGACCGCCAAACGCACCGGCCTCATCCGCCGGGCGGCACCGTCGAAAACGGGTGCCTGACCGGTCGACCCTGACACCCGACCTGAGCAGCACACTGTGCTGACCCGTAGCGCCAGGTCGGCCGATGGCCCGATGGCTGTGCTCCAACCAAGCGGGAGCCATACGGCCTGACCGCTCTCGCCCAGGTGAAGGAAGCCCGCGATCCGGCGGTCGGTCGCATCCAGGGGCGTGTCCCATGATCTGCATCACAGAGCGCATCTGTGACATGTTTCCTGCGTCTTGCCCTGCTCTACATGTGCAAGTCGGCCGAAGGCCCGTAAGACGGTGCTCTCGCGAAGCCACGAAGGCTGAGGGATGGCCGCGTTGAGAGCGGGAGGTGGCAATGACTGATCACGGTGCCGATCTGCTGATCCGGGCTGCGGCGGTGCACACGCTGGTATCGAACCAGCCTCCCCAGCGGTCGCTGGCGGTGCGTGGGGACCGCATTGCCGCCCTGTCGCCCGATCCGAACGGCCTCGATGCCTGCGCGATCTGAACCCCACCCACACCCTCGTCGGCGGCCGCTTCGTACACAGCCCGAAGTCCACCGGCTGACCCTGGCGACAGGCGGCCGGGGCGACCGCACACCTCGACACCACCCCTGGGGACGACCACCGGACGGAACGCCCGTTCCTCCGACAGCCGGCGCATCGGCACGAAGAACATCGAGAAGGGAAGCATCATGAATGAGTCGACAGCAGGCATTCAGGTCGCCACGACAGGCGGCCTGGTGCGAGGCGCGCACCAGGACGGGCTCGCTGTCTTCAAGGGCGTGCCCTTCGCCGCTGCCCCGGTCGGCGACCTTCGCTGGCGCCCCGCTCAGCCGCACCCGGGATGGGCGGACGTCCTGGACGCCACAGTTGCCGGGCCGAGCGCACCTCAGCCCTACGTGGAAGGCGGAGACCCCGTACTCGGCGGTCATGGTTTCCCGCCCTTCGACGAGGACTGTCTCACCCTCAACATCTGGACGCCGGCTGCCGACAGCGCCGCGCGGCCGGTCCTGATCTGGATCCACGGCGGCGGGTTCGTCTCGGGATCCGCCACCGTGCCCTTCTACTCCGGCGACACCTTCGCACGCGACGGCGACCTGGTCGTGGTAACGATCAACTACCGCCTCGGGGCACTGGGTTTCCTCTATTTCGGGTCCGAGCACGGCGGTTCGGACACGGAACCCGGCAACTACTGGCTCACCGACCACGTCGCGGCCCTGCAATGGGTCCGGGACAACATCGCCGCCTTCGGCGGAGACCCCGCCAACATCACCATCGGCGGACAATCCGGTGGTGCCTACTCCGCGGTCGCGCTCGCCGGGCACCCGCAGGCCAACACCCTCTTCCACCGCGCCATCCTCCAAAGCACGCCCTTCGGTTTCCATCTCCCGGACCGCGCCGAATCCCAGCAGATCACCGCCACGTATCTGGACGTCGTCGGCGTCAAGGACCTCGACGAACTGCGCCAGGTCCCCTGGACACGCCTGATCGAGGCGTGGCCCGAGGTGTTCGAACGCGCCAACAAGTGGGGCCACTTGCCGGTGCCGATCAAACCGGTGCTCGACGGCGTGACCATGGCTCGCGATGCGGTGGACCTGGTCCTTGACGGCGCCGCACTCGACATCGACATCCTGATCGGGTGGACCAGGGAGGAAGCCAACCTCCTGGCTGTCTTCCCGATGTACGCCGACACGACCCGGGAGCAGGTCCTGGCCCGCGCGGCCGAGTCCTTCGGCGACAAGGCCGCCGAGGTCTACGCCGCCTACGAGGCCCGACGCCCGGGCGCCACACCCCTACAGGTCCTCATGGACCTGCTTTCCGACGAAAGGATCGTCGCGCCGGCCATCGAGGTGGCCGAGACGCGGGCCGCCCGCGGGCGGCCGGTGTGGGTCTACCGCTTCGACTACCCGACCCCCGCATACGACGGCCGTCTCGCCGCCCCGCACGGCCTGGAACTGCCGTTCGTGTTCGACAACTTCGACAACTGGTCGCACGCACCCCTGGTCGAAGGCATCGAATCACCGGCCCGCGACGGCCTGTGCACGGCGATGCACCAGGCCTGGATCTCCTTCATCCGCACCGGAGACCCCAACCACGCCCAGCTGCCCAAGTGGGAGCGCTACACCGAGGACAGGCCCACAACGATGCGATTCGACACCGTCAGCACAACCACCGAGAACCCGTAGGAGGTCTCGACCGACAAGGTCTGACACCCGATCGAGAGTGTCACGCAGGCCAGGCCACAGGGTTCAACGCGCGAGATCCGCGAGGATCTCGTGCTCGTCATCGCTCGCGAGCCTCGACCATTGCGTAGACGCCGCGGGGCTACCCAGGCGCCTGTTCGCCGGCCGAGGCTACGACCTCGACAGGCACCGGCGCCTGCCGCGAGAGCGCGGCATCACTCCCCGCATCGCCCGACGCGGGCAGGCCCGTGGCTCCGGACTCGGCAAGATACGACAGGACCAGGCGACGGATACGCGGGTCCGTCGCTGAACCTGCACCTGCTGGGCCCCGTGCGGCCCGGGCCATCGCCGTGTCCAGCGCGTCGCGGGTGTTGACGAGGTCGGCGATGCGGGACGAGAGCTTCTCGCGTTCCTGTGCCATTCGCTCAAGCGCGGCCTGGGAGTTGTCGAAGCTCGGCGCATCCACGCAGGGCAGCAGCTCCAGGATGGCGCGGCTGGAGAGTCCCGCGGTGAAGAGACGCTGCAGGAACAGGACCCGCTCGACGTCCTCCTCCTGGTAGTGGCGTTGCCCGCGTGGGCTGCGCTCGCTCGCGATCAGGCCCTGCTCCTCGTAGTAGCGCAGTGACCGGGCACTGACGCCGCTGCGCCGCGCGAGCTCTCCGATGCGCATGTCCGCCACTCCTCACCGTGCCACTGACCCGCCCGCGTGACCTGCGCCACACGACTTGCCTCTGACATTGATGTGAGGTTTTAGCGTAACTCCCGCGCCCGGACACGGGAACCGATCACGAAGGAGGCCCTCATGACGACGCTGCTCAGCAGCTACCGCCTCGGCGAGCTGACCCTGCCCAACCGCATGGTGATGGCACCCATGACGCGGGTGCGCGCCACCGCGGACGGCCAGGCCACGCCGTCCATGGCCACCTACTACGCCCAGCGCGCCACGGCCGGGCTACTGGTGACCGAGGGGGTGCAGCCGAGCCTGATCGGCCAGTCCAACCCGGGCACCCCCGGGCTGCACACGGACGGGCAGACCGCTTCGTGGCGGCAGGTGACCGAAGCCGTGCACACCAACGGCGGCCGCATCTTCGCGCAGCTGATGCACGGCGGACGCGTCTCACACCCGGACACCACCGGCCTGCCGCCGGTCGGCCCCTCGGCTGTGCCGGCCGTCGGCGAGGTGTTCACCCCGACCGGTCCGCAGCCGGCGCCGACGCCGCGCGCACTGGAGACCCACGAGGTGCCCGAGCACGCCGAGTCCTACGCGCAGGCCGCGCGGCGCGCGGTCGAGGCGGGCTTCGACGGGGTGGAGCTGCACGGCGCCAGCGGCTATCTGATCTCGCAGTTCCTCTCCTCGAACGCCAACGTGCGCACCGACGGCTATGGCGGCTCCGTTGCCGGCCGGATCCGCTTCGCCGTCGAAGCCGCCGCCGCAACCGTCGACGCGGTCGGCGCGGCCCGCACCGGCATCCGTCTTTCGCCAGGTGGCACATTCTGGGGCGTGCAGGAGACCGAGGTGCTCGAGCTGTACACAGCGCTGCTGACCGAGCTCGCTCGGCTCGAGCTCGCCTACGTGCACTTCCAGGCCACGGCGGGCGACCCGACTCTGATCGCGCTGCGTCGCGCATGGCCCGGTGCGTTCATCGTCAACCCGGTCATGCCGATGGGGCCGAAGCAGACCGACCGCGTCGCCGCGGACCACTGGCTCGGCCTCGGGGCCGATCTGATCAGTTTCGGCCGAGCGTTCCTCGCCAACCCCGACCTCGTCGAGCGTCTGCGCACCGGAGCGCCGATCGCCCCGATCGACGAGTCCACCCTCTACGCGGGCGGCGACGCCGGTTACCTGACCTACCCGACGCATCAGCACGCCGCGAGCTGACGGTGTCTTGGAGAACCGGGTCCCGGCTCGGTCGCCTGCTCACCGCAGCCGCCAGAGGGGCGCGGGTGCCGGGGTGAAGCTGCCGATCGCCAGGTACCCGGTATTGGCCGGCTCGCCCTCTCCGGCGGTAGCAGCGCCTGTATGGCTCACCTGTACCGGCCCGGAGGTCCTTGGACCGGGGCCGGCGTAGCCGGTTACCGCTGTGAAGCCGTCGCGGGCGATGGCATCACCAGGGTCTGTGGCGGCTACCGCTGGCTCTGGTGGCGCGTCCGCAGTCCCAGGACCGACGCGGGGGTCACCGTCCGGGGGGGGTGACGTTTGGGCCATCTCGCCAGTGTCAGGGGTGTCCAGCAGCCAGAAGAACGGCGTCGACGCGGTCAGCACGACCGCGGCCACCGTGATCGTGATGTTCCTAGGTCGCGACACCCCACTGACCCCCTTCCAGCAGTCGAAAGACGCCCACCTCCGGCGTATGGGATGAACTTCACCGGCGGCACAGGACGTCTCCGCGCAACCACCGGTTCTCCACGCGCTGTTGAACTCACCGTCCATTGCGTGATCACAAGAGCGGCATCACGCAATGCCGAGGCCACGGCAGGCGCCCCAGCCGTCCCGAGGGCGAGGGGTGCTCTCCGTGGGACGAAACGGCATAGGCCGTCGCAATGCGGATAGGTTCCGCGCAGGGCGGATAGAGGGGCTGGAGCGGCAGCCCTGGCGTGTGGGTTGGAAGCCCTGTCTGGCCGAGGAGCTGGGCGGACGCCAGCCGCGTTGGGCCTGCCCAGAAGAAGTCTCAGACAGCCGCACGTTCCACTTCCCGCAAATGCGTGAGGCCATCGGCATGGTCCGCCGCCGTGCCGCCGCCGTACTGGGAGAGTGGAGAACAGCGCCGGGGACTGCCGAGGATGCCCTGCTCGTCATCTCCGAACTGGCCACCAACGCGATCATTCACGCTCTTGCCCCGGCAACGCTGAAGCTGTCCCTGACGGAGATCGACGACCGGCCAGGCATCCGTATTGAGGTGACCGACCACGGCCCTGCGCCCGCTCATAGGCCCGACGAATGGTTGGACCATGAACACGGACGCGGGAACCTGATCGTCGAGGCGCTCTCGGTCTGCCACGGTCGGCTGGACTTCCCCGGTGGGACGATCTGTTGGGCCGACCTAGAAGATCACTGAAAAACTGTAGGCATGCAGGGGGAACGGGCCGGGAAGATGGCCGGACCGGATCTGTGGGTCACCTGCCGGGAGTTGATCCCAGCCGGGAGCGTGTTCGCGTTCCTGGCCGAGCGCGGGGAGGCGCAGCTCCTGCCGTCGATGTCGCCGACATGTATCCCTCATCCAACGGGCGTCCGAGTCTGCCGCCGCAGGTCCTGGCCGCGACGGTGGTGCTGCAGAGCCTGTCGGACTTCGAGGTGCTCGTGCCACAACGGCCCCCCTTCGGCGATGAGTTCAACGATCGCATCCGGCGACAGCCCGGCAACCCGGTACTCCGCCACGATCAACTCACGCACCCCAGCCCGTCATGCACAGTTCGACGAGCTACCTGGGCACCGAGCCACAGCCAACCGTGCACGAGGTCGTTGGGGCGCGCAGAAGAACAAAGTGCGGGTAAGCGACGTACTGGCCTGCGAGGTCAAGTCTCAGAACCCAGAACTAGATTTTCTGCGCGCGCTCAGGGGGCGGCCAAGACGGTAGCGGCGAGGTCGGCTCAGGTCCGCAGAGTCGTGGACGGCAACTGCCCGTAGCGGCGCTGGTAGTCGCGGGCGAAACGGCCCAGGTTGCCGAAACCCCATTGGTAGGCGATCTGCGCCACGTTCTTGCCGCTGTGCGGGTCGGCCTGGGCAAGCGCCTCGTGGGCGCGGGCCATCCGGACGCTGCGAACGAACTCCGTCGGGGTCAAGTCCAGATGCTTCCGGAACCCCTCCTGGAGAGCGCGAGGGCTCAGGGAGGCAGCCGCGGCCAGCACGGCCACCGAGAGGTCGGTCTCGGGTTCCCGTTCCACCAGTTCCAGTGCCCTGCGCAGTCCTCGCGGCAGCACGTTGCCGGGTCGGCCTCCTTCGTCGGCGTCGACCACCGGATAGGTGCCCACGAGCGCGGTGGCCAGCATCCGGGTGAGCTGTGCCGTCAGAAGCGGGGAGCGGGTGAACTCGCCCCCTTCGGTCGCCTCCTGCCGGACCAGCGCGGCGACGGCCTGCCAGCTTCGGGCAGCTGTCGGAGTTATTGGTCCGCCCAGTCCGAGTCTGACGGCGCCGCCGGCGGCCACTCCGGCAGACTCTCCGGCCTCTTGTACAAGGTGACGGGGCAGCCTGATCGTCTGCAGCCGGCAGCCGGACTCCCAACTCAGGGAGAACGGGCGGTACGAGTCGATGGCCACAGAATCACCCACGGCCAGCGTCCGTTCCGCGCGCCCCGACCTGATCGTCAGGGCGCCGCGCAGTGGTGCGGAGACCAGGACCCAGTTCCCGAGCGGGACCGGTTCGACCTGGACCGCGGAGCCATAGGACAGCTGATGGACGGCGACCTC
Organism: Streptomyces sp. GbtcB6; assembly: GCF_019091475.1. Classification (NCBI taxonomy): domain Bacteria; kingdom Bacillati; phylum Actinomycetota; class Actinomycetes; order Kitasatosporales; family Streptomycetaceae; genus Streptomyces; species Streptomyces sp. GbtcB6. The sequence goes on from NZ_JAGXJL010000063.1 coordinate 43,592, forward strand.
GCCAAGCAGAGCCTCCGTCTGTACGGCGTGGAACTGCACCAGGTGGCCGGTCACGGTGAGCTCGTGCGGGCAGTAGCTGGCGCCGACGCACGTCGACGCCTCATCGAGGTCTCGTGTATCGAGGAGTGTCTGCGCTCGCGGGGTCATCCGCATCTCGCCTCACCTGCGCCCCAAGGCCAGTGTCCGCGGATTCGGGCTGGAGCGTCAGGCTCAGCCGATCCACAGTGGCGCAACGCTACAGCGCGACCGCTCTGAGGGACCGCAGGTCCGACGAGTTCGCGCACGAGGAGAGGAGCTGCCATGACCACCTTCGTCCTGGTTCACGGATCTTGGCACGACGGCCCACTGTGGAAGCTGGTGATCGACAGGCTCGAGGAGCTGGGGCACACCGCCTACGGCCCCACGATCGCGGGGCACGGAAAGGGCGTCGGCAAGGCAGTGGACCACGACGACTGCGTGGCCTCGATCGTCGACTTCATCACGGGCGAGAACCTCAGCGACGTCGTCCTCCTCGGCCACTCCTTCGGCGGCACCGTGATCGCCCGCGTCGCGGAGGAGATCCCCGAGCTGATCAGCAGGCTGATCTTCTGGAACGCGTTCGTGCCCCAGCCCGGCAACAGCCTGCTCGACGAGGTTCCCCCGCACTACCGCACCCTGTTCGAGCAACTGGCGGCGGACTCCGACGACAACACCGTGACGCTGCCGTTCCCGATCTGGCGGGAGGCGTTCATCCAGGACGTCGACCTCGACACCGCCAAGAGCACGTACGAGCGGCTGTCGTCGGAGCCGTTCCAGCCGTTCGTGGACAAGCTCGACCTGACCCGGTTCTACGCACTTCAGACGCCGAGGTCCTACCTCAACGGCACCGAGGACATCGCCCTTCCGCCCGGGGAGTGGGGCTGGCACCCTCGCATGTCCAGCCGCCTCGGGATGTACCGGCTGGTCCAGATGCCGGGCAGCCACGAGGTAATGCTCAGCAACCCGACCCTGCTCGCCGAGAAGATCGTCGAGGCCGGGCGGCCCTGACCCCCGGCAGTCGGCGTGCGCGCCGGAGACCGGGTGCGGGTGGGACAGGGGCGGTCGGCGACTCCAGTCCCACCCGGTGCCATGCCCGAGACGGGCCGCCGGGCCGTACTCTGTGCGGGACGCGGCCCGGCGCGGCCGCTCGGCGATGCCATAGGCGACGTTCATCATGTCCGCCCCTGCGATGGGCCGACCCACGGGCGTCGGGGCCGGTCCCTGACGCCGGTCGTCTCAGCTCTCCGGGCGGATGAGCCGCTCATCCGGGATCACGGCGACGCCGAGGATCTCGATCATCGCCTCCGGCTGCCATAGGGCTGCCGTGCCGATGCCGGCCATCGCCGGGAAGACCGGGCCCGCGAGTTCGCGCCAGACCTTCCCGATCTCCTTGCCGTGTGCCTGGTAGTCGGGGATGTCGGTGAGGAAGAGCGTGATGCTCACCAGGTCCTCGGGGATCCCGCCGGCGGCGCGCAGCGTGGTGAGGACGTTGCCGAACGCCTGCCGGAACTGCGCGACGATGCCGCCGGGGACGATCCGCATGTCCGCGTCGAGCGCCGTCTGCCCGCCCAGGTAGAGCGTGTTGTCGCTCAGGGTGCCGTGCGAGTAGCCGCTCGGTACGGGGAGCGAGGGCGGGTTCACCGGGATCGGAGTCATTGCGCGTACCTCCTGGGACTGGGTGGGTGCAGGCAGCGTAACTCATCTATTGACTGTTTTCGACGATCGTGAAAATCTCGCTATATCGCTGCTCCGAAATCCCAGGGAGAACTCCGATGAAGCTCGCCACCGTGGCCCACGACGGCCGTACGACGGCCGCCGTCCTCGACGGCGATCGCTGGCGGGCGCTGCCGGCCGACGACCTGTCCGCGCTGCTGGCCGCCACCGCGCTTGACGGTGTCGCGGGCCTCGCCGGGGCCGAACTGCCAGGCGCCGTACCGGTGTTGCCGCTGCCGTCCCCCCGGAAGGTGGTCTGCTGTGGCCTCAACTACGCCGACCACATCGCCGAGATGGGCCGCGAGCTGCCGCTCCACCCCACGCTCTTCGCGAAGTACGCCGACACGCTGACCGGCCCTGAGGACGACCTGGTCCTCCCCAAGGGCCTCGACGTGGACTGGGAGGCGGAGCTCGCCGTGGTCGTCGGGGCCGAACTCACCAGCGCAGACCGGGATTTGGCGGGGCGGTCCATCGCGGGCTACACCGGCGCCAACGACGTCAGCGTGCGGGACTGGCAGCGGCGCTC
>NZ_JAGXJL010000064.1:0-30695 GCF_019091475.1 Streptomyces sp. GbtcB6
CGGGCAAGACCCTGGTCGAGCTGTTCGGTCTCGCCCGCGAGCTGAACATCGACGCCGAGGGCATCGACATGGGCCCGTCCCCGACGGACGCCGCCCTCGCCGCCGACCTCGCGCTGCCGATCGAGGAGCTGGAGCTCACGGTCCGTTCCTACAACTGCCTCAAGCGTGAGGGCATCCACTCCGTGGGTGAGCTCGTGGCGCGCTCCGAGGCGGACCTCCTGGACATCCGCAACTTCGGTGCGAAGTCCATCGACGAGGTCAAGGCGAAGCTGGCCGGCATGGGCCTGGCCCTCAAGGACAGCCCGCCCGGATTCGACCCGACCGCTGCGGCTGACGCGTTCGGTGCCGACGACGACGCGGACGCCGGGTTCGTGGAGACTGAGCAGTACTAAGAGCTCGGGCCGCACGGTCCGTACTCGGGTGCGGGTGCGCTGTGCTTGATCGCGCAGTTCCCCGCGCCCCTTCCGGGAGCGCCCCTTCGGGGCTGCTCCCGGATCTCCGACAGACAACCGTCTGCTCGGATACTGACTCCGGTACCTGATACGGCCGGGGCAGACACACAGGAGAAGAACCATGCCGAAGCCCACCAAGGGTGCCCGTCTGGGCGGCAGCGCCGCGCACGAGAAGCTGCTCCTCGCGAACCTCGCGAAGTCGCTCTTCGAGCACGGCCGTATCACCACCACCGAGGCGAAGGCCCGCCGCCTGCGTCCGTACGCCGAGCGTCTGGTCACCAAGGCGAAGAAGGGCGACCTTCACAACCGCCGTCAGGTGCTCCAGGTCATCACGGACAAGAGCATCGTGCACACGCTCTTCACCGAGATCGGCCCGCGGTACGAGAACCGTCCCGGTGGCTACACCCGTATCACCAAGATCGGTAACCGTCGTGGCGACAACGCGCCCATGGCTGTCATCGAGCTTGTCGAGGCGCTGACGGTTGCCCAGCAGGCGACCGGTGAGGCCGAGGCCGCCACCAAGCGTGCGGTCAAGGAGGCCGAGGAGGCCAAGGTCGAGGAGACCAAGGTCGACGAGGTCGTCGAGGACGCGAAGCCGGAGGCCGAGGAGGCGTAAGCCGTCCTTTGGCTGCCGGTCCGTTGTGGCTGGTCGCGCCCACGCGGCGGAGCCGCATATCGGTGCAGTCCCGCGCCCCTGAAGGGGCGCGTGAGCGGGTCCGTTCCTTTCAGGGACGGGCCCGCTTTTCTTGCCCTGAGAGGATTCCCCTGTGAGTGACGAAGTTCAGCCCGGCCATGTGCGCGTCCGTCTCGACCTGTCCTACGACGGGACCCACTTCCACGGCTGGGCCAAGCAGGCCGGTGGGAAGCGGACCGTGCAGGGGGAGATCGAGGACGCGCTGCGGGTCGTCACGCGGTCGCAGGACACGGTGTACGAGCTGACCGTGGCCGGGCGGACCGATGCCGGGGTGCATGCGCGGGGGCAGGTGGCGCATGTCGATCTGCCGGCCGGGGTGTGGGAGGAGCAGCGGGAGAAGCTGCTGAAGCGGCTCGCCGGGCGGCTGCCGAAGGACGTGCGGGTGTGGTCGGTCGGCGAGGCGCCGGCGGGGTTCAACGCGCGGTTCGCGGCGCTGTGGCGGCGGTACGTGTACCGGGTCGGGGACCGGCCGGGAGGCGTGGACCCGCTGCTGCGCAACCACGTGCTGTGGCACGACTGGGAGCTGGACGTCGATGTCATGGACGCCGCTGCGAAGTCGCTGGTGGGGGAGCATGACTTCGCCGCTTATGCGAAGAAGCGTGAAGGGGCGACGACGATCCGGGAGATCCTCGGCTTCGGGGTGAGCCGGCGCGCGGACGGGGTCGTCGAGATCGAGGTCAGGGCCGACGCCTTCTGCCACAACCAGGTGCGGTCGATGGTCGGCGCGCTGCTGTTCGTGGGGGACGGGCACCGGGGCGTGGAGTGGCCGCGGAAGGTGCTGGACGCGGGGGTGCGGGACAGCGCCGTGCATGTCGTACGGCCGCACGGGCTGACCCTGGAGGAGGTCGCTTACCCGGCGGCCGACCAACTGCTGGAACGGCAGCGGCAGGCGCGCCGGGTACGGGTGCGGACGGTCTGAGGGTCAGCCGGCCAGGGCCTTCTTGAGGGTCGGCTTGAGGAAGGGCGCCAGCGACTTGGCGTAGCTGCCCGTCATGTGGCTGTTGTCGAAGTAGACGATCTGGTCGGCGATCACCGTCGGGCAGACGTTGTCCGCGCAGAACGCGGGCAGTGAGTCGACGACCGTGGCACCGTGGCGTTCCGCCACCTTCTGCTCTACGGCCCGGAAGTCGGGGTACTCGACGGCCGTCTTCTCGTCGGGACTGCACGCGGTGACGTCGTGGATGTGGGTGGCGAGGCAGTCCGGGACGTTCCGGCCGGGCTGCGGGGTGTCGGTGATGTAGATGAGTTTGGCGCCGGAGGCCTCGAACTTCTTGAACGCCTTCTCGGCGCCGGCCTCGGTCACCTCGCGCCGGATGCGGCTGGTGACGACGATGACGTCCGGCTTGAGGTCCTCGATGTTCTTGAACGCCGATTCCCGCCAGCTGTCGCACTCGGAGTACTCGCGGTTCAGCTCGGGGTTCTTGATGGCGTAGACCTCGGGGGAGCAGCCGCCCTTCGCCATGGTCACCACCTTGAGGTGAAGGGACTGCCCGAGCTCGTTGAAGGCGTCGCCCCACTGCCAGGCGTGCGAGTCGCCGATGACGACGACCGTGCTCTTCCCGGTCTTGTCGCCGATGACGCAGTTGTCGCGCATGACGAACTTCTCGACGTCGGTGTTGTCGATGCAGCCGTAGTGGGTCGTGTCCTTGGGAGCGGTCGCCAGCGCGCTCAGCGCGGTCGCCGACAGTTCGCTCTGGGTCACGGCGCTCTTCACGGACGCCTCGCCGGCGTATCCGGTGGCGCCCCCGTTCACGGCGGCGGCCGAGGTGGCGAGGTTGAGCGGGATGAACAGGGCGCACGCCGTGGCCGCGGCGGCACTGGCGGTGGCCGTGCCGCCGGCGAAGATGCCCTTCCAGGGGGTCGCCACCAGCTGCGGGTTGTTCCGGAACCGGGCCTCGACGACGTAGTACATGAGGACGGCCAGGATGAAGGACAGGGAGAGCACCCGGAAGCGGTCCGAGTAGGTGATGTCCCGTCCCACGACGTCGGGCCACAGGACCAGGATCGGCCAGTGCCAGAGGTACCAGCCGTAGCTCACGTTGCCGACGTAGTCGGTCACCGGGTTGTGCAGGATCCGCTCCACGCCGAGGCGGGGGTTGGCGCAGCCGCCGGCGATGATCATGCAGGCGCCCAGCACGGGGCCGGCCACCGCGTAGCCCGGCAGCGGGGTCTCCTTGGTGATGACGAGCGCGGTGCCGATGGTGGTCACCAGGCCCAGCCAGGAGATGACGGCGGCCAGCCCCTGGTTCATGCGGGAGAGCAGCGGGGCGCCGAGGGCCAGCAGGATGCCGGAGGCGAGCTCCCAGATACGGGTCTGGGTGCCGAAGTAGGCGAGGGGCTGGTTCTCTGCGGTCTGCTTGACCGACAGGTACAGCGACCCGCCGATCGCGGCTACCAGGAACAGCGCCACCAGGGCGCGGTTGCCGAGGATCTTGCGGGACAGCCAGGCCGTGACGACGAGGACGATCGGGGCGGCCACATAGAACTGCTCTTCGATGCCCAGCGACCAGAAGTGCTGGTACGGGGACTGTGTCCCGTCGTTCGCGAAGTAGTCCGTCCCGGTCTCGACGAGGCGCCAGTTCATGAAGCTGAGCGCCGCGCTGAGACCGTCCTTCATGGTCTCGCGGAACCTGAGCGGGCTGGCGTAGAGCCAGGCCACGACCGCCGTGGTGATCACGACGACGGCCATGCCCGGGGCGAGCCGCCGCATCCGGCGCGCCCAGAACTTGCTGAGCGACACCTTGCCGGTCCGGTCGATCTCGGCGAGGAGCTGGCTGCCGATGAGGAAGCCGCTCAGCACGAAGCTGACGTCCACGCCGCCGTGGATGTCGAGCAGGCCGACGTGCATCGTGACCACCATCATGATGGCTACGGCACGCAGGCCCTGGATGTCCGGCCGGTACTTGCGCAGACGTTCCGTCTGCGTGGCCGGTGAGCGATGGCGGGTCAACGGTTCTCCAGTAACTGTGTCCGGTCGGACCGGCGAGTTCAGTGGGCCGTCAGGCAGGCGGCAGCCGTACCGCTGACGCGCACCCCTTGGCTGGGAATGCGGATGCCGCACGACAGCCGCAGCTGGGCGGGCAGCTCGTTCTCGGCGCCGACGTGGGCGTGGCAGCCCACCACGACCTCGCGGAGAAACGATTCGTTGCCGATCGAGGAGTCGTGGTCGACCACGGACTCGTGGATCCGGGCGCCCTCGGCCACGCTGACGTGTGCGCCGATGATGGAGCGGTCGACGACCACGCGCGGGCCGAGGACCGCGTACGGGCCGACCGTCGAGCCGCCCGTGACGCGGGCGCTCGGGTGCACGGTGGCCGTGGGATGGATCAGCGCCTCGGCCGGCGGTCCCACCAGCGGCGAGGCCGCCCTGCCGGTGACCAGGTCGGCCGACCCCTGGACGAAGGCCAGCGGGGTGCCGAGGTCGCGCCAGTAGTCGCTGGTGGTGTGGCCGAAGACCCGCCCGCCGTCCGCGACGAGCCGGGGGAAGGTCTCCTGCTCGACACTGACCTCCCGGTCGCCGGGGATGGCGTCCAGGACGGACCGGCGGAAGACGTAGCACCCGGCGTTGATCTGGTCGGTGACGCACTCCTCCTGGGTCTTGGGCTTCTCCAGGAAGGACAGCACCCGGCCGGACCGGTCGGTGGGCACCAGGCCGAAGGCCCGGGGGTCGGCGACGCGGGTGAGGTGGAGCGTCACGTCCGCGTCGTTGGCCTCGTGGTACGCCAGGACGCCGCGCAGGTCCACGCCGGAGAGGATGTCGCCGTTGAGGACGAGCACCGGGGCGTCGGCCGGGCCGCGCAGCAGCCGCCCGGCGTTGCGGATCGCCCCGCCCGTGCCGAGCGGGACCTCCTCGACGGCGTAGGAGATGTCCAGGTCCCGGGAGAAGCCCCGGAACTCCTCCTCGAAGAGGCCGGCGAGGTAGGACGTGGCGAACACCAGGTGCTCGACACCGGCGTCCATCAGCTTGGCCACCTGGTGGCGGATGAAGGAGGAGCCCGCGACGCCGAGCAGCGGCTTCGGGGTGTGGTTGGTCAGTGGGCGCAGGCGGGTTCCCTTGCCGCCCACCAGGATGATGGCTTCCTGCATGAGTGCCTCGCTGGTCAGCTAGCGGTGGTGGTCCCGGGGCCTGCGTAGTCCGAGGTGAAGCAGGTCTTGATCGCTTTCTCGGACTGGGGGCGGCCTGCGAAGTCGAGCCGGGAGGCGACCTTGTCGTCGGGCTTGGTGTTCGGGTCGTCGTCGAAGTAGATCGACCACCAGTAGACGCCGCTCATCTTCCGTTCCTGGACGACCTTGCAGACGGCGGTGTACCAGTTGGCCTGCACCTCGGGGTTGACCGCCCGCTTGGTGTAGAAGTCGCCCGGAGCGTGGTAGGCGCCGTTCATGGCGCCGATGCCGGCCTCGGCGACGGTGATCTTGGGGAGGGAACCGGTGGCCTTCTTGTCCAGCCACTTGTTCCAGCCGTCGACCAGGTCCTGCACCGAGGCGTCGTCGTCGACCTTGACCGGGAAGTAGGCGTCGATGCCGAGGTGGCTCACCGGCATGGTGATCGGTCCCTCGACGTAGTTGTCCCAGTTCGCGTCGTAGGCGACCTCGCCGCTGAACACCTTCTCGGCGTCGTCCACGACGGTCTCCCAGTGCGAGTCGCCCTCCAGGGAGTTCAGCTCGGTGCCGATGACGAAGGTGGCCGCCTTCTCGCTCTCCGCCGCCTTCAGGTACGGGGTGACGAACTTCTCGTACGAGGCGAACCAGGCGCTGCGGTCGGCGGGCTTGATGGAGCCGCGCCAGCCCTTCTCGGCCTTCAGGGAGTGCTCGTCCATCAGCGGCCGGATGGTGGTGCGCAGCCCGGCCTCGTGGAAGATCTCCAGGACGCGGGCGAGCCGGTCGGGGGCCGGGGTCTTGTCACCCCGGCTGACCGCCGTGGAGGCGAGCTTCCCGGTGAAGAACGGGAAGGAGATGCTGACCGAGTTGGCGTGCAGGCCGACCAGGTAGTTCGCGTGCAGCCGGGCCTGCTTCTCGATGTAGGCCAGGGAGTGCTTGGGGTTGTCCTCCCAGTAGAGCTGGGCACCCCACTGCGGCATGCCCTTCTTCCACTCCTTGTCCACCTTGGCGACCTCGGTGGTGGGCGAGGGTGCCGCAGAGGTCTTGCCGTCGCCGCTCGTGGAGCCGGCCGGTCCGCTGTGCTCCTTGCCGTCGAGCACCAGGTGGGGCATGAACGAGCCCGACGACCACTGCAGCGGGTGGTCGCCGACCACGAAGGGGGTCGCGACCACGAGGGCGATGACGGTGACAGGGAGCACGGCGAGCAAGGGCAGGCGTGCGCGCTTCATGACTGTGGGGTCTCTTCCGGGTCAGGCGGGCTTGGCGATGACGACGAACTTGTTCTCCTCGCGGCGGACGAACTTCCACAGGCCCTTGATGCCGCCGATTCCCTCGATGAGGGAGAAGAAGGGCAGCATGACGAGGACGGCCAGGGGTTCCCACCACCTGCGCCTGCCGTTGACGGAGGCGATCGCGTTGAGCCGCAGACCTTCCCAGTACGCCCAGATCACGTACGCGAAGCTGATCGACCAGAGGATGACCACGGACTGGGTCACGGGTGAGGTGTTCATGTCGCCGATGAACCAGGCCACGAACAGGATCGTGCCGACGTGCTGCAGCGGACCCAGGATCCAGCTCGTCACGCAGATGGTGAGGAACCAGCGGTAGCGCAGCGGCACCTTGCGGTTGAAGCAGAGGGCGACCAGGCCCCAGGCCCAGCGCTCGCGCTGCTTGATGAAGTCCTTGGTGTTGGAGGGCGAGGCGCCGTAGCAGCGGCCGTTGAACCAGTCGCTGCGGCCGGGGTAGAGGCGGCAGAAGGTCAGGGCCAGCCGGGCGTCCTCGACGATCTCCTTGGGGCCGAAGTCCCAGCCGATCTCCGCCTCGATGGAGGCGCGGATGACGAGCAGCTCGCCGTGCACACCGGCGGCCGGGGTGCCGAGGCCGGTGAAGGCGCGGAACCGGGCGATGTCGTCGGCCGGGCGGATGGCGTCGGCGAACCAGGTGAGCAGGGACACCGCGTTCTCGCGCGGGTACGTCAGGATGCCCTGCGCCATGTGCTTGACCTCTTCGGGGGTCGCACGACGCTGCCGGTTGATGAACTGGGCGAGGGACGCGGAGGTGTCGGGGCCCACCCCGGTGTCGTCGTCCATGTGCAGCACCCACACGTGCTCGAGGGCCTCGCCCTCCTCGATGCGCAGCTCGTGGGCGTAGTTGTTGGCGCGGGCCTTGAAGCGGGTGCCGTTCTTGGTCTGGTAGGCCTTCGGGACCGTGACCACGCGGATCAGATGGCTGGTCGCGGCCAGCTCGTCGATCCGCTCGGCGGCCTCGCAGCCCTCCTCGGTGAGCACGTCCACGCGCATGTACGGGAACCACTCCGGCAGGTGCTCCACGTAGGAGAGGACCGAGCGCTCCAGGGCCGGGTAGGTGTCGTGGCGCCCGATCGTCGGCACCAGCACGGTCAGGAAGTCCTGCTCGACCAGGGCCGGCGGGGTCATCAGATGGGCCTTGCGGATCCGGCGGCGGATGAGCAGGAAGCCCTGGATCGACACGAGTACCCCGGGCACCGGCAGGGCCCAGCAGATGGTGATCAGCCAGGCCAGCGGCGAGTCGCTGGGCGTGTAGGACCACAGGCTGAAGAGAGTCAGGAACACGAGCGGGATCAGGAACGGCAGGATGCCCGGTTTCCACTCGGCAGTGCGTTTGGCCAGCTTCGCGTTGTGCCGCGAATGCGGGGCTCCCCCGTCGACCACTGTCGATGCCATACGGCTACATGCTCTTCCGTGAGTTCGGCGGCTGCCGGACGGCATGGCTCGGTGACGGGTGCGGGTGACACGAGAAACCTCGTCTCATCCGCCCCGCTCCGGGCCGTGATGTTGCCCCCCGGCGCCTTCTTCGGCGTTCTGCGGCCGGCTCAGATGCCCCCCCGGGCGACCTGCGCCACCGGCCATGCAAGAAAACAAATCCTGCCACGTAAGAATCAGCCATGAAGCATGAGTGAGCAAGATGTAGTGGGAAAGTAATAAACCTATGTCTTGTGCAACGAAGTCCAGCCGAAACCCGTCCGCCCGCCCCCGCTGCCGGTGATGACCTGCGAAGACGTGTAAGTCGCTTTCACGTCTTCCGTGGTGTTCTTTCCGGTCGGGCTGGAGACATTGGCGTATGTCAGGGCCTGTCCCCATACCGTCCAGAGCACCCAGGGGGTGTCCGAAAGTGTTCTGTGCTGAGCGGAGCCGAGCGGAACGTGGAAGGACTCGGCCATGACGCGGGGCCGGTCGTAGCGCTCCAGACCCCGGTACCAGACCTCGGTCCAGGGCCTGCCCCGGAACGGCCGCTGCGGGGTGTCGGTGTAGTCGTCCACACCCACGACATCGACGTACCGCCCGCCCGGGTAGTAGTCGCCGGGCTCCCGGGCGAAGGTGCCCTCCCAGGCGCTGGGTGCCCAGACGAAGAGGAGGTTGTGCAGGCCGCGGCTGCCCACGAGGTAGTCGTATGTGACATGCCACAGCTTCCGGTAGGCGGCCGGATCCTGCCCCGCCCACCAGAATCCGTGCCCCGGCCTGGCGTTCATCTCGTGGTACGGCCGCAGCAGGACCGGCACCCCGTGCTCCGCGAGGTACCCCAGGTGGTCGGCGAGATAGCCGAGGTCCAGCAGCAGGGCCTGGTGCTCGGCGGTGCCCGGGGTGACCACCCGGCCGAACCAGCCGCTGTCCCGGGCCGCGGGGGAGTTCTGGTACCGGGTCTGCTCGAAGCCCTTGACGGTGCTGCCCGGGTAGGGCTGGTGGAAGGAGAAGCCGACGATGCCCGCCGGGCCGCCCCCGTTGCCGGGCAGGCTCACCCGGGTCCCGGAGGCGCAGTCGAGGTGCGTGCCCGAGGGGTGGTACGACCCGTCCGCCGGCCGCGGCAGCCCCGCCCACACCCCGAGCGCCAGGTCCACCGCGTCGTCGACGTACCCCCAGCACCTGCGGCAGCTCGGCCACGAGGAGCGGGAGTACGAGCGCGGTTCGCCCACCGCCCAGCCCGGCTGCCCGTACCCGGGCCCCAGATCCACCTCCACGAACCCCGGGAACCTGCCGGTGATGTCGTGGGCCTTCTTGTAGTAGTAGCCGGGCTGCTTGGTGCCCCGGTAGTCGCCGTACGACGCGTTGTAGCGCTCGTTGTGCAGCTCGACGTGCTGGCCGATGACCGTCCGGGACGGCTCGCCGCGCCGTGCCCGGTTCTCCAGGCCGGCGAGCAGGGCGTAGACCCGGCGGGCGGCGGGTGTCGCGTGCGGGTCCCGGGCGCGCAGGTCCGCGGGGACCGGACGCGGGCCGCTGTCCCCGGCGGCCCCGGGCCGGGTGGCCCACCAGGTCAGGGGGGCGAGCAGTCCCGCCGCCACCGCGGCCCCGACGAGCCGGACCCGCCCGCGCATGTGCATGTCCCCGACCCCTCCTGGCCAACCCTGTGCATGCCGATTCTGCCTCGAACGGGAAGGGGCCTGCGGAGTCGTGCCGGTGAGGGGGGGGCTAGCCCTGGGCCGCCGCCGACGCCTGGGCCTCGCCGCGGCGGCGGATCTGGCGGAAGGTGAACTCGGCCAGGTCGTCGCCGGTCTGGAAGACCTTGGTGTCCTTGGTGGTGACGTCCTTGCCGTTGATGAAGCCCGCGGTGGTGAAGTAGGCGTAGCGGCCGTACGAATTGGTCGTCGTACGGCAGACGCCGGAGTCGCAGAAGGCCTTCACGCCGGAGCCGGCCAGGGCGCTGACGAAGCCCTTCTTGTCGGCCTCGGTCTTGGCCTTGCTCGCCTGCGCCTCGGTGTCGAAGACGGCCACGCCGACCGTGACCGCGACGCCGTCCTTGAAGTAGGTGACGCGCAGCAGGCGGGTGCAGCCGTCCTTGGTGAGGATGCTCGGGAGGGTGCCCTTGGCGGCCGTGGCGCACTTCTTGGTGTCGGCCGTGGCGCCCTTCTTGTACACCGTCTCACCCATGGTCAGCTGGGTGCCCGGGAAGAGGGTCTCGGCGCTGAGCGGCGCCGTGTCCTTCTTCACGTTGCCTATGAACTCCTCCGGGTCCAGCGGCGGCGGCGCGCTGGTCGGCGCGAAGGACGGCGCCGAGTCGGCCGAGTCGCTGGGCAGCGAGGCGCTCGCGGGCAGGTTGGTGGGCGTGCCGGAGGCGTTGTTGTCGCCGTTCGCGGACACCACGGCCATGGCGACGGCGGTGCCGATCGCCAGCGTGGCGACCACACCGCCGCCGATGAAGAACACTCTGCGCCGCTTGTTCCGGGTTTCCGAGGCCTCGGCGAGCGACGCCCAGTCCGGAGTCTGGCCGGTGCCGCTGCTCCAGGGCTGCTGAGACTGCGGTTTCCACGGATCCCACTGGGACTGAGGTCCCCCCTGCCCATAACTCATGGGGCGCATCTTAGACGGGGGCCGGGGGGTATCGGTGCGACTGTATGAACGGTGATAGGGGACCTTTGCGGGCAGGACGGCGCATCACGGTACGGCCGGGCGCCACGGGTTTTCGCCAATGTCGACGATGGGTCGTCCCGATGTCCGCGCGAGCTCGTTTTGACCCGTCCGGGGGCACCCTTGTAGGCTTGCTCTTCGTTGTGTATTGGCTCGCTCATTTTCACGGGAGTGGCCTCTACCTAGGTTCCCTGGAGCAGTTACCAGTGGGCGGCATACGGGCAGCGTCCCGGCATTGTCGTCCCCAGCTGCACGATCGCTTCAGTGATGCCATGTGTCAGCACCCATCCACTGAAGAAGAAGGCTGCGAAGTGCGTACGTACAGCCCCAAGCCCGGCGATGTGACTCGCCAGTGGCACGTCATTGACGCCCAGGACGTCGTCCTGGGCCGTCTCGCCACCACCGCCGCGTCCCTTCTCCGCGGCAAGCACAAGCCGATCTACGCCCCCCACGTCGACACCGGTGACTTCGTCATCATCATCAACGCCGACAAGGTGCACCTGTCCGGCAACAAGCGGACCCAGAAGATGGCGTACCGCCACTCCGGCTACCCGGGTGGTCTGCGCTCCGTCCGCTACGACGAGCTGCTGGACAAGAACCCCGAGAAGGCCATCGAGAAGGCCGTCAAGGGCATGCTCCCGAAGAACACGCTGGGCCGTCAGATGCTCTCGAAGCTGAAGGTCTACAAGGGTGACGTGCACCCCCACGCTGCGCAGCAGCCGGTGCCGTTCGAGATCACCCAGGTCGCGCAGTAGTTCCGGCCACCCCCTAAGACTGAAGAGAATCTGAGGAGCATCGTGGCCGAGACCACTGCCGAGCAGCCGCTCGAAGAGCTTGACATCGACAGCTACACCACGGAGTCGGACGTCCCCGTCGAGGGCGAGTACACCTCCGAGTCCCTCGCGTCCCGCTTCGGCGACCCGCAGCCGGCCGCCGGCCTGGGCCGTCGCAAGAACGCCATCGCCCGCGTCCGGATCGTCCCGGGCACCGGCAAGTGGAAGATCAACGGTCGCACCCTTGAGGACTACTTCCCCAACAAGGTGCACCAGCAGGAAGTCAACGAGCCCTTCAAGGTGCTGGAGCTCGAAGGCCGTTACGACGTCATCGCCCGCATCGCCGGTGGCGGTGTCTCCGGTCAGGCCGGTGCGCTCCGTCTCGGTGTCGCCCGCGCGCTGAACGAGGCCGACGTCGACAACAACCGCGGCCCGCTCAAGAAGGCCGGCTTCCTCAAGCGCGACGACCGTGCGGTCGAGCGCAAGAAGGCCGGTCTCAAGAAGGCCCGCAAGGCCCCGCAGTACAGCAAGCGCTAATCACCAGCTGCCTGCACGTACTCCGAACGCCCCGGCGGCACGCCACATGTGCCGCCGGGGCGTTCGTTTATCCCAGCCAAGGGCGTATAACGACACAAGACGCTCAAAGGCTGGTGTGATCGAGTGACTAAGCGCCTGCCATCATTTCCTGGCAGCAAGGACGCTTCTTCAGGAGGACAAGTGGGACGACTCTTCGGCACGGACGGCGTGCGCGGTGTCGCCAACGCGGACCTGACCGCCGAAATGGCGCTCGGGCTGTCCGTCGCGGCGGCGCACGTGCTGGCCGAGGCGGGGACGTTCGAGGGCCACCGGCCGACGGCGGTCGTCGGACGGGATCCGCGCGCGTCCGGGGAGTTCCTGGAGGCGGCCGTGGTCGCGGGCCTGGCCAGCGCCGGCGTCGACGTCCTGACCGTGGGGGTCCTCCCGACGCCGGCCGTCGCGTTCCTGACCGGCGCGCTCGGCGCCGACCTCGGTGTCATGCTCTCCGCCAGCCACAACGCCATGCCCGACAACGGCATCAAGTTCCTCGCCCGCGGCGGGCACAAGCTCGACGACGAGCTGGAGGAGCGGATCGAGGCGGTGTACGAGTCCCACCGGCACGGCGAGCCCTGGGAGCGGCCCACCGGTGCGGGCGTCGGCCGGGTCCGGCCGTACGACGAGGGCTTCGAGCAGTACGTCACCCATCTCCTCGGCGTGCTCCCGAACCGGCTCGACGGACTGAAGATCGTCCTGGACGAAGCACACGGCGCGGCCGCGGGGGTCTCGCCGGAGGTGTTCCGCCGGGCCGGCGCCGAGATCGTCACCATCGGCGCGGAGCCGGACGGCCTCAACATCAACGACGGCTGCGGCTCGACACACCTCGGTCCGCTGAAGGCCGCGGTCATCGAGCACGGGGCCGACCTCGGTATCGCGCACGACGGGGACGCGGACCGGTGCCTGGCTGTCGACCACACCGGCGAGGAGGTCGACGGCGACCAGATCATGGCCGTACTCGCCCTCGCCATGCGGGAGCGGGGCGCGCTGCGCGCCGACACCGTCGTCGCCACCGTCATGTCCAACCTCGGCTTCAAGCTGGCGCTGGAGCGGGAGGGGCTGCACCTCGTGCAGACCGCGGTCGGAGACCGGTACGTCCTGGAGGAGATGAAGGAGCACGGGTACGCCCTCGGCGGCGAGCAGTCCGGCCACGTCATCATCCTCGACCACGCGACGACCGGTGACGGCACGCTGACCGGGCTGCTGCTGGCGGCGCGGGTCGCCGAGACCGGGCGGTCGCTGCGCGATCTGGCGGGCGTGATGGAGCGGCTGCCGCAGGTGCTGATCAATGTGCCCGACGTGGACAGGACGCGGGTGAAGACGTCGGGGGACCTCGCGGCGGCCGTGGCCGAGGCGGAGCGGGAGCTCGGGGAGACGGGGCGGGTACTGCTTCGCCCTTCGGGCACCGAGCCGTTGGTGCGGGTGATGGTCGAGGCGGCTGACATCGAGCAGGCCCGGTCGGTGGCGGGGCGGTTGGCGGACGCCGTCAAGTCCGCGCTGGGGTAGTTGCTTTCGGGTTCGGGGTGCCGGGGAAGGCGCGTTGCGGGCTGACGGTTCGTCGTGGCTGGTCGCGCAGTTCCTCCCCCAGCCTTCGGCTGGGGGTACCCCCAGCGCCCCTGACGGGGCGCTTTGCTGACCGGGGCTTTAGAGCTTGCGGAGTCGCAGCCGTTGCACCTTGTGGTCGGGGCCCTTGCGGACGACCAGGGCGGCGCGGCCGCGGGTCGGGGCGATGTTCTCCACCAGGTTGGGCTTGTTGATGGTGCGCCAGAGACCGCGGGCGTAGTCGACGGCCTCCTCCTCGGACACCTGGGTGTACTTCCTGAAGTACGAGTCCGGGTTCTGGAAGGCGGTCGCGCGCAGCTTGCGGAACCGGTTGAGATACCAGTGTTCGATGTCCTCGGTGCTCGCGTCGACGTACACGCTGAAGTCGAAGTAGTCGGCGAGACCGACCCGGGTGCGGCCGTCCTGGCCGGGCAGGGCGGGCTGGAGGACGTTGAGGCCCTCGACGATCAGGATGTCCGGGCGGCGGACGGTGAGCCTGCGGTCCGGGACGATGTCGTAGATGAGGTGGGAGTAGACGGGGGCGGTGACCTCGTCCTTGCCGGCCTTGATGTCGGCGACGAAGCGGGTCAGGGCCCGGCGGTCGTACGACTCGGGGAAGCCCTTGCGCGACATCAGGCCGCGGGTTTCGAGCTCCTTGGTCGGGAGCAGGAAGCCGTCCGTCGTCACCAGCTCCACGCGCGGGTGTTCGGGCCAGCGCGAGAGCAGGGCCTGGAGGAGGCGGGCGACGGTGGACTTCCCGACGGCCACCGAGCCGGCGACACCTATGACGAACGGGGTGCCGGACTGGGAGCCCTGTTCGCCGAGGAAGGTGTTCAGGGCGCTTCTCAGGCCGTCCGTGGCACCGACGTACAGGTTGAGCAGGCGCGACAGCGGGAGATAGATGTCCCGCACCTCGTCGAGGTCGATGACGTCGCCGAGGCCGCGCAGCTTCTCGACCTCCTCGGCGGTGAGCGGCAGCGGCGTCTTGTCGCGCAGCGCGCTCCACTCGGAACGGGTGAGGTCGACGTAGGGAGTCGCCTCCGGCCTGTGCCGGTGGGCGCTCCGGGAGATCGGGGAGACCGGAGAGATCACATTCCATTGTTAACGGAGTTTGAACGGGGTGGGAGGTGGGGTCGGTCACGTGGGCGCCGTGGAGCCCTCAGCCCTCGCTGTCCGGCACGGCTCCGGAAGCCGTGCGCAGGGCGATGCTCCTGCCCGCCATCCGTGCGAGCGACTTCGCGCGCGCGACAAAGGTCTCCGGGTCGTCCATCCTGGCGGTCACCTGCGGTGGATAGATTTCGGAATCGACGTGACCGGGAAATATGTCGCGCAGTGCGGTCAGGACCTTCGTCTGATCGGGCTCCGGGAGTTCACCGATGAACACATGGCCCGATGCGGCGCCCGCGGCGATGTCGCGCCTGGCCCGGTCGTCCGCCACATGCCGGAGAACAAAAGCGGCCACCTCGTCGAAGAGGGAGGACGTGGCGAACCAGTTGAGGTCCTCTCCCGGCCCGCTTGACGGGAATGACACGAGCTTTGTCATCGCTTGCCTTCCTTCGTCACGAGTTACGAGCAGTGCGACCGGTGGACGCCGTACCGAACCTGCCACAGCCGGGCCGGGGGAGCGATGTGCCGTTGGCCGGTTCCGAACCACGGTTTAATTTCCGATTTCGGGCACGATGAGCCGTGTTCGGGCGGGGTTCGGCGCTTAGGCTGCCGCCCATGTGCGGAATCGTGGGATACGTGGGGGCGCAGTCGGCGCTCGATGTGGTGGTCGCCGGGCTCAAGCGGCTGGAGTACCGGGGTTACGACTCGGCGGGTGTCGCCGTGCTCGCGGACGGCGGGCTGGCCTCGGCGAAGAAGGCCGGCAAGCTGGTGAACCTGGAGAAGGAGCTGACGGAACGGCCGCTGCCGGCCGGTGCCACCGGCATCGGGCACACCCGCTGGGCCACACACGGCGGGCCGACGGACGCCAACGCGCATCCGCACCTCGACAACGCGGGCCGGGTCGCCGTCGTCCACAACGGGATCATCGAGAACTTCGCCGCGCTGCGCGGCGAGTTGGCGGAGCGCGGGCACGACCTCGCGTCCGAGACGGACACCGAGGTGGTCGCACACCTGCTGGCGGAGGAGTTCTCCGGCACCGCCGATCTCGCCGAGGCGATGCGGCTGGTGTGCCGGCGCCTGGAGGGCGCGTTCACGCTGGTCGCGGTGCACGCCGACGAGCCGGACGTGGTCGTGGGCGCGCGCCGGAACTCCCCGCTAGTGGTGGGCGTTGGAGAGGGCGAGGCCTTTCTCGCCTCGGACGTCGCCGCGTTCATCGCCCACACGCGGTCGGCGGTCGAGCTGGGCCAGGACCAGGTGGTGGAGCTGCGCCGGGACGGCGTGACGGTGACGGGCTTCGACGGCGCCCCGGCGGACGTCCGCTCGTACCACGTCGACTGGGACGCGTCGGCAGCGGAAAAGGGGGGTTATGACTACTTCATGCTCAAGGAGATCGCCGAGCAGCCCAAGGCGGTCGCCGATACGCTCCTGGGCCGCATCGACACCAACGGCTCGCTGACGCTGGACGAGGTCCGGATCGGCGCCGCCGAGCTCCGGGAGGTCGACAAGGTCGTCATCGTCGCGTGCGGTACGGCCTTCCACGCCGGCCTGATCGCCAAGTACGCCATCGAGCACTGGACGCGGATCCCGTGCGAGGTGGAGCTGGCGAGTGAATTCCGGTACCGGGACCCGATTCTGGACTCGCGCTCGCTGGTCATCGCCATCTCCCAGTCGGGCGAGACCATGGACACGCTCATGGCGCTCAGGCACGCCCGCGAGCAGGGCTCCAAGGTGCTGGCGATCTGCAACACCAACGGCTCGACGATCCCGCGCGAGTCGGACGCGGTGCTGTACACGCACGCCGGGCCGGAGGTCGCGGTCGCCTCGACGAAGGCGTTCCTGACCCAGCTGGTGGCCTGCTACCTGGTGGCGCTGTACCTCGGCCAGGTGCGGGGCACCAAGTGGGGCGACGAGATCAGCGCGGTGATCCGGGACCTCTCGCACATCTCCGGCGAGGTCGAGCGGGTGCTGGAGACCATGGAGCCGGTACGGGCGCTGGCGCGCTCCCTCGCCGACAAGAAGACGGTGCTGTTCCTCGGCCGGCACGTCGGATACCCGGTCGCCCTCGAAGGCGCCCTGAAGCTCAAGGAGCTGGCGTACATGCACGCCGAGGGCTTCGCGGCGGGCGAGCTGAAGCACGGGCCGATCGCGCTGATCGAGGAGGACCTGCCGGTGGTGGTCGTGGTCCCGTCACCGCGCGGCCGGTCCGTCCTGCACGACAAGATCGTGTCCAACATCCAGGAGATCCGGGCCCGGGGCGCCCGCACCATCGTGATCGCGGAGGAGGGCGACGAGGCGGTCGTTCCGTACGCCGACCACCTGATCCGGATCCCGGCCACCCCGACCCTGCTCCAGCCGCTGGTCGCCACGGTCCCGCTCCAGGTCTTCGCCTGCGAACTGGCCACGGCCCGGGGCAACGAGGTGGACCAGCCGCGCAACCTCGCCAAGTCGGTGACGGTGGAGTGAGGAGACCGCTCCGACGGCGAGGACTTCATCCTCGCCGTCGGGGCAGGGCGAGGGTCACAGCCGTGTGGCCGTGCGGATCAGCCCGGCGAGGGCGAGGGAACGGCTGTGCGCGGGCCACGCGATGTGGGTGACGACGGGTGGGGCGTCGGTCAGGGGGACGGCGGTGTGCTCGGCCCACAGCCACGCGCGGGCCGAGTCGGGCAGGACGGTCACGGTGCGTCCGAGGGCGATCAGCTGGGCCAGCTGTGTCTGGTCGTGGATCTCGGGGCCCGGGCCCGGTGGATACGTGCCGTGGCGGGGCCAGCGCGCGAGCGGAAGACCGGGGATGCCGCCGACGTCGGCCAGGGACAGCGACTTGTGTGCGGCGAGCGGATGCCCGGCGGGCAGGACGGCGATCTGCCCCTCGGTGGTCAGTTCCTCGCTGTCGAACCCGGCGAGGGAGTTGAACGGCGTGTGCATCAGCGCCACATCGGCGCGGCCGTCGCGCAGCATCCCTTCCTGCTCGCACAGGCCGCTCGGCAGCACCTCGATCTCGGCGGCGTCCGGCGCGGCCGCGTAGGCGTCGAGGAGCTTGTGCAGCAGTTCGTGAGAGGCGCCGGCCTTCACCGCCAGCACCAGGCGGTTGCGGGGGCCGGCCGGGCTGTCGGCGTCACCGGCACGACGGGTGCGGCGCGCGGCGGCGGTGGTCGCGTCCAGGGCTGCGCGGCCCTCGTGCAGCAGCACCTCTCCGGCGGCGGTCAGCCAGACGCCGCGGCGGTTGCGTTTCAGCAGGCAGACGCCGAGGCGCCGCTCCAGCTGCTGGATCGCCCGGGACAGCGGCGGCTGGGCCATGCCGAGGCGCTCGGCGGCGCGGCCGAAGTGCAGTTCCTCGGCGACGGCCAGGAAGTACCTCAGCTCGCGGGTCTCCAAGGTGTCCATGGCCACAACCTACCTCGGTGATACCCACCGGGTATGACAGTGCACTGCGGCGGTATTGGATGCGCCACCTGTCCGCGGGCGAACATCGACGGCATGACCGTGAACACACCCTCCGCGTCACTGCCCGGCGGTACCTGGACCCTGGGCGATCTGACCGTCACCCGCCTCGGCTACGGCGCCATGCAGCTCGCCGGCCCCGGGGTCATGGGCCCGCCCGCCGACCACGACGGCGCGCTCGCCGTCCTGCGCGAGGCCGTCGGCCTCGGGATCACCCATATGGACACCGCCGGTGCATACGGGCCACGGGTCACCAACCGGTTGATCCGTGAAGCGCTGCACCCCTATTCCGCGTCGCTGCACATCGTGACCAAGGTCGGCGCGGTCCGCGACCGGCAGGGCGGCTGGCTTCCCGCCCGGCAGCCCGAGGACCTGCGCCGCGCCGTTCACGAGAACCTCGAGGACCTCGGCCTCGACTCGCTCGACGTGGTCAATCTCCGGCTCGGCGACGCTCAAGGGCTCCAGCCCGGCTCGCTCGCCGAGCCCTTCGAGGCCCTCGCCGAACTCCGGCGGCAGGGCCTGGTCCGGCACCTCGGAGTAAGCAATGTGACGGCGGAACAGATCGCCGAGGCGCAGGCGATCGCGCCGATCGTGTGCGTCCAGAACATGTACAACCTCGCCTACCGCCAGGACGACGACCTGATCGACGATCTCGCCGGACAGGGCATCGCCTACGTGCCCTTCTTCCCGCTCGGCGGCTTCACCCCGCTGCAGTCCACGGCACTTTCCGCGGTGGCCGCCAGGCTGGACGCGACGCCGATGTCGGTCGCCCTGGCCTGGCTGCTGCGGCGGTCGCCGAACATCCTGCTCATTCCCGGCACCTCGTCGGTGGCGCACCTGCGGGAGAACGTCGCCGGCGCGGGACTCCCGCTCTCCGACGCGGACCTTGCCGAGCTGGACAAGATCGGCCACTAGCGGGACACGGCCCGGCCCGCGGGTGTCTGACGGGTCGTAAGGTGCTTCGGTGAGCATCATCGGAGTGGGTATCGACGTCGCCGAGATCGACCGGTTCCGGGAGTCGCTGGAGCGGACTCCCGGGCTGGCCGGGCGGCTCTTCGTCCAGCGGGAGCTGTTCCTGCCGAGCGGCGAGCGGCGCGGTGTCGCCTCGCTCGCGGCGCGGTTCGCGGCCAAGGAGGCGTTGGCCAAGGCTTTGGGGGCGCCGCCCGGGCTGCTCTGGACGGACGCGGAGGTCGTCGTCGAGGACAGCGGACGGCCGCGCCTGCAGGTGAAGGGGAGCGTGGCCGCCTGCGCGGCGGAACTCGGCGTGCGGTCGTGGCATGTGTCGCTCAGTCACGACGCCGGCGTGGCGTCGGCGGTGGTGATCGCGGAGGGGTGACCCGGGCGGGGCGGGGCGGATGCGCGTCCCGTCGGTTCCGGGGGAGACTCGGGGCATGCGGACTGCTTACAGCGTGGAGACGGTACGGGCGGCCGAGCGGGAGTTGATGGCGCGGCTGCCGGAAGGGGCGCTGATGCAGCGGGCCGCCGCCGGGCTGGCCGCCGCCTGCGCCGACCTGCTCGGACGGGTGTACGGCAGCCGGGTGGTCCTGCTGGTCGGCAGCGGGGACAACGGCGGGGACGCGCTGTACGCCGGGGCGCGGCTCGCGCGGAGAGGCGCGGGGGTCGCGGCGGTGCTGCTCGCGCCGGAGCGCACGCACGCGGGTGGGCTGGCGGCACTGCGCCGGGCCGGGGGGACCGTGGTACGGGACGGTGGCGCCGAGGAGTCGGTCCTGCGGGCCGATCTCGTCGTCGACGGGATCGTGGGGATCGGCGGGAAGGGCGGGCTGCGGCCCGAGGCGGCGGGGCTGGTGGCGGTCGTGGAGCGGTCGCGGGCCGCCGTCGTCGCCGTGGACCTGCCGAGCGGGGTGGAGGCGGACACCGGTGAGGTGCGGGGGGCGGCCGTACGGGCCGACCTCACCGTGACGTTCGGGACGCACAAGCCGGGGCTGCTGATCGATCCGGCGCGGGAGTACGCCGGTTCGGTACGGCTGGTCGACATCGGTCTTGAACTTCCCGCCGAGGCCGAGCTGGAGGCGTTGCAGGACGTGGACGTGGCGCGGCTGCTGCCGGCGCCGTCGGCGGAGAGCGACAAGTACCGGCGGGGGGTGGTGGGCATCGTGGCCGGGTCGGCGCGTTATCCGGGGGCGGCCGTGCTGGCCGTCGCGGGGGCGTTGCGGGGCGGGGCCGGGGCCGTGCGGTACGTCGGGCCGGCCAAGGACGAGGTGCTGGCCCGCTTTCCCGAGGCGCTGGTGTCGGACGGAGGGCCGCGCAAGGCCGGGCGGGTGCAGGCGTGGGTGGCCGGACCGGGCGTCGGGGACGACGCCGAGGCCGTCGCCGAGGCGCTCGCGGAGGAGGTGCCGGTGCTGGTCGACGCCGACGGGCTGCGGCTCGCTGACCGGGACGTGGTACGCGGCCGTACGGCGCCGACCCTGATGACGCCTCACGCCGGGGAGGCGGCCGCCCTGTTGGGGGTACGACGGGAGGAGGTCGAGGCCGGCCGGCTCGCGGCGGTGCGGGAACTGGCGGCGGCCTATCGGGCCACCGTGCTGCTGAAGGGGTCGACGACGCTGGTGGCGGCGGACGGGGGAGGGGCGGCCGTTCGCGTGAACGCGACGGGGACGCCCTGGCTCGCCACCGCCGGGAGCGGGGACGTGCTGTCGGGGCTGGCGGGGTCGTTGCTGGCGTCGGGGCTTTCGGGGAGGGACGCCGGGAGTGTGGCGGCTTACCTGCACGGGCTCGCGGGGCGGTTCGCGGCGGAGGGGGCGCCGACGGTTGCGCATGCGGTGGCGGCGGAGTTGCCGTCGGCCTGGCGGGGAGTCTTCCCACCCGCCCACCCGACTCGGTAGGCCGGGCCCGCACCGTCACGGGGCTCCGCCCCGGACCCCGTCGGCCTACGGCCTCGTCCTCAAACGCCGGACGGGCTGGTGGGGTGGGGATTCGGGTGCGGCGCCGTCGGGGCTGGTCGCGCCCACGCGGCGGCAGCCGCAAATCGATACAGCCCCGCGCCCCTTACGGGGCGCTGCCCCGTGCCTCCTTGCGGGGCGCTGCCCCGTGCCTCCTTGCGGGGCGCTGCCCCGTGCCTCCTTGCGGGGCGCTGCCCCGTGCCCCCTTACGGGGCGCTGCCCCGTGCCCCCTTGCGGGCCGCTGTGTCCGCCCCGTGCATCCCCCGGGTGACCTCACCGCGCGGCACCCCTGAATCCGGGGTCCTGCGGGGTTGTCTGATCGCATGATCAGTGGACGAATCGTGTGCAAGCGGGGTGGGCTTGCGCGGGGTGCCGCAGGGAGCCTCGTCGCCGCTGTGGCCGTTCTCTCGCTCGGTGCCGGAACAGGGGTTGCGGACACCGGCGTGCCCGAACCGACCGCCGCCGTCCCCGAGTCGGACCTGGTGCCGGGGGTCGCGCCCGGACCCTCGCAGCCCTGGCAGATCGACACCCCCGACCAGGTGCTGGCGCCCAAGGTGTACACGCCCAGCGTCAAGGAGGACGCCGTCGAGCCGAAGGCGGCGGCGCCGGGGACGTACGACCTCATCGAGTACGTGCCGCTCAGCGACGCAGTCTCCAAGGTGAGCTGCTCCAAGCTGACCGGGCCGTATCAGAAGCAGATCGAGCAGTGGCTGAAGCTGAAGGTGGACGGGAGGCAGTCCACCACCGACTGCAAGGCCATCCAGAAGTTCCAGAAGCAGTACAAGATCAAGCCGGCGATCGGGTTCGCGGGGCCCGTGACCTGGTACCAGATGATGCTCCTCTCGGCGAAGAAGAACCCGAACGCCAAGAAGAACTGCCCCGTGAAGTCGTACCGGGTCGCCTGCGTCGATCTCAACCGGCAGGTCACCTGGGTGCAGAAGGGCAGCAAGGTGATCTACGGGCCCGTGCAGATGCGGAGCGGGCGGAAGGGGTACGCGACCCGGGCCGGGTGGCACGCCGTCTACTGGCGGCACAAGAACCACTGGTCGACCCTGTACAACTCGCCCATGCCGTACGCCCAGTTCTTCGACGGCGGACAGGCCTTCCACGCCGTCTACGGCTCCATCTACACCACCATCGGCTCCTGGGGCTGTGTGAACCTCAAGCTCGGCGACGCCAAGAAGCTGTGGAGCGTGCTGAAGAAGGGGGACAAGGTGTACGTGTGGGGGCATCGGACCGGCACCTGACCGGGGGAGCGACCGGTGCGTGGGCTGGTGCGTGCGCCCGTGGGCTGCGGGTGTCCATGGGCGGCCGGGCGTCGTACCAGGGGCTGTGCCGGAGGGTTGTCGGAGGCCTCTGAGACACTGGGGGCGCGATGAGTGATACACCGATTGCGCCGACTGCACCGACGGCGCCCCTGCGCGCCCGCGCCGAGATCGATCTGGCCGCCCTGCGGGCCAACGCGCGGACCCTGCGTGCCCTCGCGCCGGACGCGGCCCTGATGGCCGTGGTGAAGTCCGACGCGTACGGCCACGGGGCCGTCCGGTGTGCCCGCGCGGCCGTCGAGGCGGGCGCGAGCTGGCTCGGTACGGCCACCCCGGAGGAGGCGCTGGCGCTGCGCGCGGACCCCGGGCTGCCGGCGGACGTGCGGATCATGTGCTGGCTGTGGACGCCGGGCGGCCCGTGGCGGGAGGCGATCGAGGCCGGTCTCGACGTGTCGGTGAGCGGGATGTGGGCCCTGCGGGAGGTGACCGAGGCGGCCCGGGAAGCCGGTCGCCCCGCGCGCGTGCAGCTCAAGGGCGACACCGGGCTCGGGCGCAACGGCTGCCAGCCCGCCGACTGGCCCGAGCTGGTCCGCGAGGCGCTGCGCGCCGAGGCGGCGGGGCTGGTCCGGATCACCGGACTGTGGTCGCACTTCGCCTGCGCCGACGAGCCCGGCCACCCCTCCATCGCCGCCCAGCTCACCCTCTTCCGCGAGATGCTCGGATACGCCGAGGAGCAGGGCGTGCGCCCCGAGGTGCGGCACATCGCCAACTCGCCGGCCACCCTCACCCTCCCCGAGGCCCACTTCGACCTCGTCCGTACGGGCATCGCGCTCTACGGCCTCTCGCCCAGCCCCGAGCTGGGCAGTGCGGCCGACTTCGGCCTGCGCCCCGTGATGACGCTGTCCGCCTCCCTCGCCCTGGTGAAGCACGTACCGGGCGGGCACGGGGTCAGCTATGGGCACCACTACGTCACGCCGGGCGAGACCACCCTCGGACTCGTCCCCGTCGGCTACGCGGACGGCATCCCGCGCCACGCCTCCGGTACCGGGCCCGTGCTGGTCGGCGGCAAGTGGCGGACGGCCGCCGGGCGCATCGCCATGGACCAGTTCGTCGTGGACCTCGGCGGCGACGAGCCCGAAGTCGGTGCGGAGGCCGTGCTGTTCGGTCCGGGCGACCGGGGCGAGCCCACCGCCGAGGACTGGGCCCAGGCCGCGGGCACGATCGCCTACGAAATCGTCACCCGCATCGGAACCCGGGTTCCCCGCGTCTATGTGAACGAGGAACCGAGTGGGCAAGAACCAGGGGACGGCGCCTGACCCTCGGGGTTCGACGGCGGCACAACCCGGTTACACCTGTAACAGCAGTATCACCGGCAACAGCCATCTCATCAGCATCACCCGTGTCACCGAAGCAGCGAACTGCAGTACGGCGAAGAGGAGCGGTACGTGAGCGAGAGCAGTGCGGAGGCCGTAGCGGACGCCGCCGCGGCGGCCGTCGTCGCCTCGGCCACGGGGGCGGCCTCCGGCAGCTGGCGCAAGGTGACGGGCGTCGCCGGAGCCGCCATAGGAGTGCTCGCCGCCGGCGCGGCCGCCGGGGTCGCCGTGGAGCGGATGACCGTCGGCCGCGGGATGCGCCGCAAGGCCCGTCTCGCACTGGACTCGGCGGGCCCGTACGGCACCCTGCGCGGCACGCCCGGCAAGGCGTACGCCGACGACGGCACCGAGCTGTACTACGAGGTCGACGAGGTGGAACCCGACCTCGGCCCCGCCGTCTCGCCGCGCCGCCGCCGGCTTTTCGGCCGCAAGGCGCCCGCGCCCGTGACCGTCGTCTTCAGCCACGGCTACTGCCTCAACCAGGACTCCTGGCACTTCCAGCGGGCGGCCCTGCGCGGGGTCGTCCGCACCGTGCACTGGGACCAGCGCAGCCACGGCCGCTCCGGGCGGGGCGTCGCCCAGCACGAGGACGGGGTGGAGCTCACCATCGACCAGCTGGGCCGGGACCTGAAGACCGTCCTGGACGCGGCCGTGCCGGAGGGGCCGATCGTGCTGGTCGGGCACTCCATGGGCGGCATGACCGTGATGGCGCTGGCCGCGCAGTATCCCGAGCTGATCCGGGACCGGGTGGTCGCCACCGCCTTCGTCGGTACGTCGTCCGGGCGGCTCGGCGAGGTCAACTTCGGGCTGCCGATGGCCGGTGTCAACGCGGTGCGCCGGGTGCTGCCCGGTGTGCTGAAGGCGCTGGGGACACAGGCCGCGCTGGTGGAGAAGGGGCGGCGGGTCACCGCCGATCTCTTCGCCGGGATCATCAAGCGGTACTCGTTCGCGTCCAAGGACGTCGACCCGGCCGTGGAGCGGTTCGCGGAGCGGATGATCGAGTCGACGCCGATCGACGTGGTCGCCGAGTTCTACCCGGCCTTCGTCGACCACGACAAGACGGCCGCGCTCGCCTACTTCCAGGATCTGCCGGTGCTGGTGCTGGCCGGGGTGCAGGACCTCGTCACGCCCAGCGAGCACAGCGAGGTCATCGCCGACCTGCTGCCCGACGCCGAACTGGTGCTCGTCCCGGACGCCGGGCACCTGGTCATGCTGGAACACCCGGAAGTGGTCACCGACCGCCTCGCCGACCTGCTCACCCGCGCGGGTGCCGTGCCGGCAGGGGCTACGGTAAGTGGCTATGGAAGCACCAGCAGCACGGCACAGCCAGGCTGAGACCGAGTTGATCGTGACCTCCCCCGAGCAGATGGGGGAGCTGGGCCGCCGACTGGCGAAGTTGCTGCGCGCCGGTGACCTCGTGATGCTCAGCGGGGAGCTCGGCGCCGGCAAGACGACGCTGACGCGGGGACTGGGCGAGGGGCTCGGTGTGCGCGGGGCCATCACGTCTCCGACGTTCGTCATCGCCCGCGTGCATCCGTCCCTGGGGGGCGGGCCGCCGCTCGTCCACGTCGACGCGTACCGCCTGGGCGGCGGGCTCGACGAGATGGAGGACCTGGACCTCGATGTCTCGCTGCCCGAGTCGGTGATCGTCGTGGAGTGGGGCGAGGGCAAGGTCGAGGAGCTGACCGACGACCGGCTCATGGTCCGGATCCACAGGGCGGTCGGGGACACCGCCGACGAGGTACGGCACGTGACCCTGACGGGGCGGGGGGAGCGGTGGGGCGCGGTGGATCTGGGGGTGCTGTCGGCCTGAGGACCGTGTGAACGTTCCGACAAGGCGTCGGCAAGATATTGCGCCGGACGTATCGGGCGTGGTCACATGGTATCCAGCCAGTAGTTAGGTGTACCTAACTACATCCGCCCCCGCACTTCAGGAGGCGCCCGTGTCCGTGTCCCAGTCCGAGGAGCGGCGACCGGTCGCGGTCGCCGGGGTTCCCGGGGTCTCCATGCGTGAGCTTCTGGCGTCGTGTGTGGCGGCCGACGCGGTGTCTCGGCCGCCGAGAGCGCCGGAGTTGCCTGTGAAGCCGGTTGAGCAGGGCCGTAAAGCTGCCTAGGCGGGTTCGGCCGGTGGGTCGCTGCGGGCCGGTGGGGGCTTGTCGCGCAGTTCCCCGCGCCCCTTTCGGGGCGCGTTCCTGAGGGCGTTGCAAAGATCCGCTCAGCGGATCACGATCACCTTCACGCCGATCGTCGCGAAGTTCCACATCGCGTTGCCGTCCGGGCGGGTCTCGCGGATGCCGCCGGTTTTCACCATGGGGTCGGGGGGCTCGGCGGCGCGTTGTGCGGTGACCGCGCTGAAGCCGATGGCCGAGCCGTCCTTCGTGGTGGCGAAGCGGACCACGTGTTCGATGGGGAGGCCGTCCGTGCCCGTGATCGCCTTGGAGCGGGACGTCACCCAGTAGGCGCCCGTGGCCGGGTCGACGGTGCCGGGGTTCACCTTGAAGGTGCGCTCGACGCGGCCCCGCTCGTTGACGAGCCAGACCCGGTCGTCGTCCACCGAGTACACCACCCGTTCACCCGTACCGGAACTGTTCGGCAGGGCGGTGGGGTGGCGGTGGTCCCGGGGTGCCTTGGCGGCCGGTGCGCCGGGCGCGGGGCTCGCCGCCGACCTGCTGCCGAGACCGGGCGGGACGGTGGCCGAGGCCTGGTAGGCGAGGAAACCGACCGCCCCGACAGCGGCCGCGGTGAGGCCGGCCACGACTCCCGCGCTGGTCCCTGCCACGTGCGCCACCTCTGCCTTGCCGTAGGGCCTTGCACAGGCCCCCGCCGTATATGTCGTACTTCGTACAGACCGTAGCAGCCAGTGACCGTCGGTCCCCGGCGGCCGTGCTCGCGGCGCCGGAGCCGTAGGCTGTTCGCGTGCTCTTGCTCGCTCTGGATACCGCCACCCCCGCCGTCACCGTCGCCCTGCACGACGGCACGGCCGTCATCGCCTCGTCGAGCCAGGTGGACGCGCGCCGGCACGGCGAGCTGCTGCTGCCGGCCGTCGACCGCGTCCTCGCCGAGGCAGGGGTCAAGCTGGACGCCGTCACCGGGATCGTCACAGGCATCGGTCCCGGCCCCTACACCGGCCTGCGGGTCGGTCTGATGACCGCGGACACCTTCGGGCTCGCGCTCGGCGTGCCCGTCCACGGCCTGTGCACGCTCGACGGGCTCGCCTACGCGGCCGACATCGAGAAGGGCCCGTTCGTCGTCGCGACCGACGCCCGCCGCAAAGAGGTCTACTGGGCGGTGTACGAGGACTCGCGCACCCGGCGTACGGATCCCGCCGTCGACCGGCCCGCCGACATCGCCGAGAAGGTGGCCGGACTGCCCGCCGTCGGCGCCGGGGCGCTGCTCTACCCCGACACCTTCCCGGTCGCGCACGAGCCCGAGCACGTCTCCGCCGCGGCCCTGGCGTCGCTCGCCGCCGAGAAGCTGGCCGCCGGGGAGGAACTGCCCGAGCCCCGGCCGCTGTATCTGCGCCGGCCGGACGCCCAGGTGCCCAAGAACTACAAGGTGGTCACGCCCAAGTGACCGCACAGCTGCGCGAGATGCGCTGGTGGGACATCGACCCGGTCCTGGAGCTTGAGAAGGACCTGTTCCCCGAGGACGCCTGGTCGCGGGGGATGTTCTGGTCCGAACTGGCGCATGCCAGGGGCCCCGAGGCGACCCGGCGGTACCTGGTGGCCCTGGAGGACGACCGGGTCGTCGGGTACGGGGGGCTCGCCGCCCAGGGCGGCACCGCCTCCGACACCGGCACCGCTGCGGTGGGCGACATCCAGACCATCGCCGTACGCCGTGACCAGTGGGGCACCGGGCTCGGCGGGGAGCTGCTCACCGAGCTGCTGCGGGCCGCGACCGCCTTCGAGTGCGCCGAGGTCCTGCTCGAATGCCGGGTCGACAACATCCGCGCCCAGAAGCTGTACGAGCGGTTCGGCTTCGAGCCCATCGGGTTCAGACGCGGCTACTACCAGCCGGGGAACGTGGACGCCCTGGTGATGCGCCTGACGACCGGGCAGCCCGGCAGTGGCTCCGCCTCCGGGCCCACCTCCGAAGAAGGAACCGAGACCAATGGCTGACGAACCCCTGGTGCTGGGGATCGAGACCTCCTGCGACGAGACCGGCGTCGGCATCGTCCGGGGCACCACCCTGCTCGCCGACGCCATCGCCTCCTCCGTCGACGAGCACGCCCGCTTCGGCGGGGTCGTCCCCGAGGTGGCGTCCAGGGCGCATCTGGAGGCGATGGTCCCGACCATCGAGCGTGCCCTGAAGGACGCCGGGGTGAGCGCCAAGGACCTCGACGGCATCGCGGTCACGGCCGGCCCCGGCCTGGCCGGCGCGCTGCTGGTCGGCGTCTCGGCGGCGAAGGCGTACGCATACGCGCTCGGCAAGCCGCTCTACGGCGTCAACCACCTCGCCTCCCACATCTGCGTCGACCAGCTGGAACACGGTCCGCTGCCCGAGCCGACGATGGCCCTGCTGGTCTCCGGCGGCCACTCCTCCCTCCTCCTCTCCTCGGACATCACCTCCGACGTACGGCCGCTCGGCGCGACCATCGACGACGCGGCCGGCGAGGCCTTCGACAAGATCGCGCGCGTGCTGAACCTGGGCTTCCCGGGCGGCCCGGTCATCGACCGGTACGCGAAGGAGGGCGACCCCTCGGCGATCACCTTCCCGCGCGGCCTCACCGGCCCGCGCGACCCCGCCTACGACTTCTCCTTCTCCGGTCTCAAGACGTCTGTGGCCCGCTGGATCGAGGCCAAGCGGGCGGCCGGCGAGGAGGTCCCGGTCCGCGACGTGTCCGCCTCCTTCCAGGAGGCCGTCGTGGACGTCCTGACCCGCAAGGCCGTCCGGGCCTGCCGTGACGAGGGCGTCGACCACCTGATGATCGGCGGCGGCGTCGCCGCCAACTCCCGGCTGCGCGCCCTCGCGCAGGAGCGCTGCGAGGCCGCCGGTATCCGGCTCCGCGTGCCCCGCCCGAAGCTGTGCACGGACAACGGCGCGATGGTGGCCGCCCTCGGCGCGGAGATGGTCGCCCGCAATCGGACTCCGTCCGGCTGGGACCTCTCGGCGGACAGTTCGCTCCCGGTGACGGACCCGCACGTCCCCGGCAACCACGACCACGATCACGTCCACGAGGTCAGCAAGGAGAACCTGTACTCGTGACGGTCGCGACGATGTGGGAGGCGCGGGCGGCGGAGGGCCGGGGCGCGGAACTGGTCGCGTGGGCGCGCGAGCAGAAGCTCCCCGAGGCCCCGTTGCGCCGGGAGACCTTCCGGGCACCGCAGGACCGGGTGCTGGTCATCACGTGGTGGGAGGCGTCGTACGACGACTCGGACATCCCCGAACTCCCCGATCCGCCCGGTGACTTGGTCACCCGGCCGGTACACCGCTGGCGGTTCGAGTCGGTGGGCGACACCCCCTAGAGGGCAGCGGCGAGTTCTCGGACGGCTGTCACGCGGGCAGCGCCAAAAGGCTGAGCCGCACCCGACACGACGTCGGTCACCCGAGCGCCGGACGGGCGAGATGGATAACTGGATTTCCACACAACCAGTGAGCCGCCCGCCCTCGCAGTGTGGCTTCGCGACTTGGCCGAACGGGTCGGCTCACCGACCCGTTCGGAGGGTAGATGCACGTACCCCGCGCCTTGCGTCCGATCGTTGCCGTCGCCTCGGTGGGAGCGGCTCTGATGGCCTCCCCGGCGTGGTCCGCCACGCCGGCCGCCGGCACCGTACCCAAGCCCACCGTCCATACGGGGGCCACTCGGTCCCCTGACTCCGGCCCCGCGGTGCACCATGACACCTCGCCACCGCTGCGAGAGCTGTGGAAGAGATCCAGGACGTTTCGGTCCACCCCTCAGGTCGTGCCCCGCGGAAAGGCGTCGCGCCCGCCCCTCGCCAAGGCCGGCGGCCGGGACCGGATCCGGCTGGGCGTCAATTTCGAGGGCATCCGGGAAGGCGGCGGCACCCCACCCGACCCCAACGCCTCGGTGGGCTCCCGCCAGCTTGTGGAGATCACCAACTTCGAGCTCGCGGTGTACTCCAAGTCCGGTGCCACGCTGCTGGGACCGCTCACGACCCAGACCCTGTTCAAAGGGTTCGGCGGACCGTGCGAGAACGCTTCGACGGAGGCCCTCGGGGACCCCGAAGTCCGCTGGGACTCCTTGGCCCACCGCTGGATCATCAACCAGTTCGCCAGTGACGTGGCGACCAACACGAACCGGCTGTGCGTGGCCGTGTCCCGCACCGAGGACGCGACCGGCCAGTACTACCGCTACGCCTTCGGGTACCGGAACCTCCCCGACCATCCGAAGTTCGCGGTGTGGCCGGACGCCTACTACGTGAACGCCACCGCGGCCGGTTCGCTCTTCGAATCGTGCGCCTGGGACCGGAAGAGGATGCTGCGCGGAGCCGACGCCGACCAGCAGTGCTTCAACGTCCCGGCATCGACCATCCCGATCGGCTCGGACCTCGACGGCACGACCCCGCCCCCGCGGGGCGAGCCCAACCTGCTGATCAACCTCGGCCCCACGCACGACAGCCTGCAGTACTGGCGGTTCCACGCGGACTGGAAGAACCACGACCGCACCACCCTCGCGGGACCGTACCGACTGCGGGTGGCCCCCTACACCCCGGCCTGCGCGAGCACCGATCCCACCCAGTGCGTCCCCCAGGCCGGCACCACCCAGAAACTGGACTCGCTCTCCTACTCGCCCATGTACCGGTTCGCGTACCGCAACTTCGGCGACCACGAGTCCCTGGTCGTCAACCACGCGGTCGACGCCCGCGGCGGCGTCGGCGTGCGCTGGTACGAACTGGGGCTGCGCAACGGCCGGCCGGTCGTCCGCCAGCAGAACACCTACGCCCCGGACTCCACATACCGGTGGATGGGCTCCGCGGCCATGAACAGGAACGGCGACATCGCCCTCGGATACTCGCAGTCGTCCTCCCGGACGCATCCCTCGATCCGCATCACCGGACGTCTGGCGAACGACCCGCCGAACCTGATGACGTTCCGCGAAACCACCGTGTGGACCGGCGCGGGCTCCCAGACCGGGAGCAACCGC
>NZ_JAGXJL010000064.1:30705-44977 GCF_019091475.1 Streptomyces sp. GbtcB6
ACCCGGTGGACGACTGGACGTTCTGGTACACCAACCAGTACCAACCGGCCGACGGCACCGGAAACTGGAACACCAGGATCGCTTCCTTCCGGCTCTCCGACTGCCACGCCCACAGCCGTCTGCACGGCCACGGGTGACAACCCCCTAGTCGGCCGGGAGCTGGGCCGAAGGACTGGGCCAGGTCAGGCGGATCTGGGCGTCGGTCATCGCGGACGTCCGGGCCGTCGGGGCCTGTTCCAGGCCGAAGCCGACCATCAGGACCTCGGCGTAGCGGCGCCAGGCGTCGGGGGCGATGTCGTGGGTGCGGTCGACGACGGCGCCGACCATGTACAGGTAGGCGTACACATCGGCGCTGGCGAAGTCCTCGCGCACTGCACCCGCGGCCACGGCCCGCTCCACCAGGCCGTCCACATGACGCCCGAGTTCGTCGCGCATCCCGGCGAGCGGGCGGGCGTCGAGGTCGGCATGGGCGAGGATGACGTCCAGCGCCCGGTCCCCGGCCCGCCACTGCGCCGCCTCCAGCAGGTAGTGGCGCAGCGCCTGACCGGGGTCCGCGTGCTCCTCGGCCGCCGCCGCGAGCGCGAGGAACGTGGTGAACCGCTCCGTGAACAGCGCGTCGACCAGTGCCTGGAGGTCGGGAAAGCGGCGGTACACGGTGCCGACCCCGACGCCCGCCTCGCGTGCGATCTCGTTGAGGGTGGCGACGGCCCCCCGCTCCGCGAACAGCCGGTCGGCGGTGTCCATGATGAGCCGACGGTTTCGTTCCGCGTCCGCGCGCAGCGGGCGTTGCTTGTCCGGGGTCACACCGGGACATTCTCCAGCACGGCCGGGCGGGGCAGTCGCCCGGCCAGGAGCAGGGTGCCGGTCACGGCGCTCCACAGCAGCCAGGAGTAGACCCCGCCGCGCTCGAACGCCCCGGCCGTACCGGTCGAGATGCCCACGCCCAGCTCGCTCAGCAGGCCCAGCACGCCGACCGTCACGCTGAAGACGCGGTAAGGCCGCGGCAGGCCGAGGCTCCGCAGGCGTCCCGCCATGATCACCACCGTGTTGGCGCACAGGATGCCGGCCATGGCCGCACCGGCATGGATGACCAGGTTGTACTTCGGCCCGTCCGCGGAGCCGTGGAAGATGCCGACGAGCACGAAGGCCACTCCGTGGGTGACCCCGAGGACGGTCAGGACGCGCCGTACCCGGCCCTCGACCAGGCGGGCCAGCAGCACGACCCCGGCCGCGAACAGGATCCCCTGGAGCGCGAACGACGTGTCCATCAGCGTGTGCGCGGGGGAGCAGATCTCGCGCCCCTGGAACCGCGTACCGCAGTCGGGTACGCCGAGGTCGCTTATGTAGTTCCGGGCGTAGCTGTAGGGCGGATCGTTCCAGGCGGCGGCGGTGACGGCTTCTGCGATCACCCATTGCAGGGCGTTCACCACCAGGATGACGGCGCCCAATGACAGCCGGCGACTGCGTGACATGGGGACTCCTCAGGGTTCGGACCACGTCGGCGGGCATCACCGTAACACTAAGCGGATAAATTTATCCGCTTGTGTGATTCGGCTGCGGGCCACCTCGACGTCGATCACTCTGAGTGCATGACTGGTGGCGTTGAGGTGGGTAGCGAGCCCGAGTCGTCGGACAGCATGAAGACGTTCGGGGCGTTCGTGCAGGGGCTGCGGGAGCATGCGGGGCTTAGCCGGGAGGAGTTCGGGGCGAGGGTGCACCTGTCCAAGCACACGGTCGCTTCGATTGAGTTGGGGCGAAGGTTGGCGGACCAGGGGTTTGTGGATGCGGCGGAGGGGGTGCTCGGGAACACCGGTGCGTTGCGGAAAGCGTTTGGGCGGGTGGCACGGCAACCCGGGTTCGCAGTGTGGTTCCGGAAGTGGGCGGATCTGGAGCGGCAGGCGATCAGCTTCGATACGTATGAGTGCAGGCTGGTGCCCGGACTGCTCCAACCCGAGCTTTACGTCCGTGCGGTGTACGAGAACGCGCTTCCGCCGCCTACTGATGGGGAGGTGGAGGCACAGGTGGCTCG
The DNA here is from genome assembly GCF_019091475.1 of Streptomyces sp. GbtcB6. NCBI lineage: Bacteria > Bacillati > Actinomycetota > Actinomycetes > Kitasatosporales > Streptomycetaceae > Streptomyces > Streptomyces sp. GbtcB6. Next base: position 32,735 of record NZ_JAGXJL010000064.1, read on the forward strand.
CCGTATGGAGCGTCAGCAACTTTTGCAGGGTCGGCCGAATACGGCGTTCAGCTTCATCATCGAAGAGAGCGTTCTGCTTAGGGAGCTGGGTGGTCCCGAGGTGACGCGCTCCGTGCTAGACCAGATGTTGGAGTACGCAGACCTGCGGAACGTGGATCTGCAGATCATGCCGCTGCAACGCAAGCAACACGCCAGCCTGGCAGGCCCGTTGCAGATTGTGGAGACGCCTGAGGGGCGCCGATTTGCCTATGTGGAGGGGCACATGAGCGGCTGGCTGATCACCGAGCCGAAGGACGTGACTGCCCTCCACCAGCGCTATGCGAGACTGCGCTCGCAGGCCCTCACCCCCGAGGACTCCGCGAGCCTGCTGGAGCGACTGCGAGGAGACCTATGAGTACCCCCCGACTCGCCTGGTTCAAGTCCAGCTACAGCACGGATCAGGGCGACAGCTGCATAGAAGTCGCCCTGACCTGGCGTAAGTCCACCTACAGCAGCGCCCAAGGCGACAGCTGCATAGAAGTAGCCGCAGCCCCCACCACCATCCGCATCCGCGACTCCAAAGACCGCACCCGCCCCCACCTCGCCCTCACCCCCGCCGCCTGGGCCCCCTTCGTCGCGCACGCTGCCGCGCTCTGACGGTCACTCCACCTCCGTCTCGCAGCGCAGCATCCGGTCCGGCCCCAATCGTCGTATCGGGCCTGTCAGTTGGAGCCGCACCGCGCCCCGTACCTCCGCACTCGACGCTGCCACCCGCAGCTCCAGCGCCCCCGGCTCCACCACCCGCGCCCCCTCCCGGTCCGTGAACGCTGACAGGTCCGCGTGGAAATGGAAGGTCAGCCTTTTCGACTCGCCCGGGGCCAGTGCCACGCGCTGGTAGCCGATCAGCCGGACGTCCGGGCGGGTCACCGACGCCACCGGGTCGTGCAGGTACAGCTGTACGACCTCGGCACCCTCGCGGTCGCCGGTGTTGCGGACGGTGAGGGTCACGTCGTGGGAACCGTCCGTGGGGAGCTCGGCTGACGCGGGTGACGTCGGCTCCCACGCGAAGCTCGTGTACGAGCGGCCGTGCCCGAACGGGTACAGCGGGGTCGGGTCCAGGTTGCTGACCTCGCCCGCGAGGCCCAGCGGGGGCTGGAGGTAGGTCCACGGCTGGCCCCCCGGCACGCGCGGCACGCTCACCGGCAGGCGGCCCGACGGGTTGACGCGGCCCGACAGCGCTCCCGCCACCGCCGGGCCGCCCTCCTCCCCGGGGAAGAACGCCTGCACCACCGCGCCGAGCCGGCCGTGCCAGCGGCCCAGTGCGTACGGGCGCCCGGTGAGGAGGACGAGGACCACCGGGACGCCCGTCGTGAGCAATGCGTCCAGCAGGCCGGCCTGAACGCCCGGCAGCTCCAGGTCCGTGACGTCGCAGCCCTCGCCCGACGTGCCCCGCCCGAAGAGGCCCGCCCGGTCGCCCAGTACCGCCACGCACACGTCCGCCTCCGCGGCGCGGGCCACCGCCTCCTCGAAGCCCGAGGTGTCGGGGTCCGAGACGTCGCAGCCCTCGGCGAACGTGACCTTCGCGTCCGGGAGTTCGGCGCGGAGTGAGTCGAGGACGGTCGGGATGGCGATGCCCAGGTCGGCCTCGGGGTGGTGGGTCAGGACGTGGGACGGGAAGGAGTAGCAGCCGAGCATGGCGAGCGCGTCGGCGGCGCGCGGGCCCACCACCGCTATGCGGGTGTCGGGGGCGAGGGGGAGCGTGCCGTCCGGGTTGTCCAGGAGGACCACGGACTCCTCGGCCAGGCGGCGGGCCAGCGCGCGGTTCGCCGTCGAGTCGAGGTCGATCGGGCCTTCCTGCGCGGGCTCCGGGGTCCAGTCCTCGTCCAGCAGGCCCAGTTCGCACTTCTGGAGCAGGACCCGGCGGGCCGCGCGGTCCACGAGTGACTCCGGGATCGCGCCTTCCCTGACCGCCGCGACCAGTGGCCGGCCGTAGCACTTCAGCGTCGGCAGTTCGACGTCGATGCCGGCGGCCAGGGCGAGATGGGCCGCCTCCGCCTCTGTGCCGGCGACGCGGTGGAGTGTCTGGAGGAAGCCGATGCCGAAGTAGTCGGCGACGACCGTGCCGTCGAAGTCCCAGTCAGTGCGGAGGAGTTCGGTCAGGAGGCGGGGGTCGGCGGACGCGGGTACGCCGTCCGTCTCGTTGTACGCCGCCATCACCGAGCGGGCCCCGCCTTCGCGGAGCGCCATCTCGAACGGGGGCAGGGTGACGTCCGCGAACTCCCGTACCCCCGCCCGGACCGGGGCGAGGTTCCGGGCGCCGGTGGAGGAGGCGTAGCCGGCGAAGTGCTTGAGGGTGGCGATGACTCCCGCCGACTCCAGACCCCGGACGTATGCGGAGCCGACCGTGCCGACCAGGTACGGGTCCTCTCCTATCGTCTCCTCGACCCGTCCCCAGCGTGGGTCGCGGACCACGTCCAGGACGGGGGCCAGGCCCTGGTGGACGCCGACCGAGCGGAGGTCGTGGCCGATGCGCCGGCCCAGCTCCTCCACCAGCGGCGGGTCGAAGGCGGCTCCCCAGGCGAGCGGGACCGGGTAGGCCGTCGCCTGCCAGGCAGTGAAGCCGGCCAGGCACTCCTCGTGGGCGATCGCCGGGATGCCGAAGCGGCCGGCCGCGGTGATCCGGCGCTGGGCGCGGGCCAGCGCTCGCGCGCCCAGCGCCGGGTCCACCGGGGCGGTGCCGAAGGAACGGGTCAGCTGGCCGAGGCCGAGGGTGATCAGCTCGTCCCAGTCGTAGTCGGCGGTCATCTCGCGCTGCAGCGGCGCGACTCCGTCGCCGTCCGTGGCGGCGCCCACCCACACCCCGTACAGCTGGGCGGTCTTCTCCTCCAGGGTCATCCGGGTGAGCAGGTCGTCGACGCGGGCGGCGGCGGGCAGTGCGGGGTCGCGCCAAGGAGCGGTGGTCATGAAACTCCCGTCTCTGCTCTCTGCGGGCTTCTCTGCTACGAACGCTGCTACGAATGTTTCGTACCACACACCGAATGTTCCGGGAACCTATGGCGTGCGGAGGTCTTCGTCAAGGGGGAGCGCAGGGATACGATCGCGGGCATGACGCCTCCCAAGCCCGCAGAAACGCAGACGGCGACGCTCGCCGAAATCGCCCGTGAGGCCGGCGTGTCCGCTCCGACTGTTTCGAAGGTCCTGAACGGGCGTGCCGACGTCGCCCCGGCGACCCGCACCCGGGTCGAGGAGCTGCTGCGCGCCTACGGCTACCGGCGCCGCCGCGCCGAGGCCTCCCGGTCGCCGCTGATCGACCTGGTCTTCCACGAGCTGGAGAGCGCGTGGGCGATGGAGGTCATCCGGGGGGTGGAGAACGTGGCCCGGGACGCCGGGCTGAGTGTCGTACTCAGTGAGAGCGCCGGGCGGCTGACTCCCGGGCGGACCTGGGCGGACCAGGTGGCGGCGCGGCGGCCGCACGGGGTGGTGCTGGTGCTGTCGGGTCTTGACGAGTCGCAGCGGGCGCTGCTGCTGAGCCGGTCGATCCCGTTCGTGGTGATGGACCCGGCGGGGGACCCGGGGCCGGACGTGCCGTCCATCGGGGCCACCAACTGGCAGGGCGGGCTCGCCGCCACCCGGCACCTGGTCGAACTGGGACACCGGCGCATCGGGGCGATCAGCGGGCCGTCCCGGATGATGTGCAGCCGGGCCCGGGTGGACGGGTACCGGGCCGCGCTGGAGACCGCCGGGCTCCCCGTCGACCAGGCCCTGGTCAAGACCGGCGACTTCCACCACGACGCCGGCTACCGGCTCGGCCTGGAGCTGCTGCGCATGCCCGACCGGCCGACCGCGATCTTCACCGGCAACGACCTGCAGGCGCTCGGGCTCTACGAGGCCGCGCGCGAGCTGGGGCTGCGCATCCCGGAGGACGTGAGCATCGTCGGGTTCGACGATCTGCCGGTGGCCCGCTGGGTGGGGCCGCCGCTGACGACCGTACGTCAGCCGCTGACCGAGATGGCCGAGGCGGCGGCGCGACTGGTCCTTGAGATGGGGCGGGCGGAGGAGGCGACGACCGCGACCCGGGTGGAGCTGGCGACGAGCCTGGTGGTGCGCAGCAGTACGGCGGCGCCCTCCGTTCCGTGAGGGGAGTGGCCGGATGTTGACGTATTGACGGGTGGTGCGGGCGTCTCCACACTCCTCCGAAGCCAATCGGTTGTACGACCGAATCTTTCGGAGGCACCCGCAATGAGATCTCTGAGGACAGGCTCATCGCTGGCGGCACTCGTCACCGGCGCCGCCCTGCTGTTCACGGCGCCCGCGGCGCACGCCGCGGACACCCCGCTGCGCGACCTCGCCGCCGCCAAGGGCAAGGTCATCGGCACCGCGGTCACCGGCTCCAAGCTCACCGGCACCTACGGCGACCTGGCCGGCGGCCAGTTCAGCTCGCTGACCCCGGGTAACGCCATGAAGTGGGGGACGGTCGAGCCCACACATGGCACTTTCAACTGGACCGAGGCCGACCAGATCGTCGCCTTCGCCCAGGCCCACAACCAGCAGGTGCGCGGCCACACCCTGGTCTGGCACAGCCAGAACCCGAGCTGGCTGACGAACGGCACCTGGACGTCCGCCCAGCTGAGCAGCCTGCTGCAGAACCACATCAGCACCGAGGTCGGCCGCTACAAGGGGAAGATCGCGGCCTGGGACGTCGTCAACGAACCCTTCAACGAGGACGGCACCTACCGGTCGACGCTCTGGTACAACGGCCTCGGGTCCGACTACATCGCCAATGCCCTGACCTGGGCGCACGCGGCCGACCCGGACGCCAAGCTGTACATCAACGACTACAACGTCGAGGGCGTCAACGCGAAGAGCGCGGCCCTGTACAACCTGGTCAAGGACCTGAAGAGCCGGGGCGTCCCGATCGACGGGGTCGGGCTCCAGGCCCACCTCATCCTCGGCCAGGTGCCGGCCACCCTCCAGCAGAACATCCAGCGCTTCGCCGACCTGGGCGTCGACGTGGCGATCACCGAGCTGGACATCCGGATGGCGCTGCCCTCCGACAGCACCAAACTCGCCCAGCAGAAGGCCGACTTCAAGTCGGTGGTGGCCGCGTGCGTGGCGGTGAGCCGCTGCGTCAACGTCACCGTGTGGGGCTTCACCGACTCCGACTCCTGGGTGGACAGCACGTTCCCGGGGTACGGGGCGGCGACCCCGTACGACGCGAACTACGCGCCGAAACCGGCGTACTACGGCATCGCCGAGGCGCTCGGCGGGACCACGACCACCCCGCCACCGACCGGTGCCTGCACCGCCGCCTACAGCGTGAGCAGCCAGTGGAACACCGGGTTCACCGGCCAGGTGACCATCTCCTGCTCGGGCGCCTCGCTCTCGTCCTGGCAGGTGAACTGGACGTACGGCGCCGGACAGCAGATCACGCAGGCCTGGAACGCCGTCTGCACCCAGTCGGGCGCGGCCGTCTCCTGTGCCAACGCCTCCTACAACGGGACGGTGGCGGACGGGAGTTCGGTCACCTTCGGGTTCAACGCGTCCTGGAGCGGAAGCAATCCGGTGCCCACCGTCACCCTGGGCTGAAACCGGACTGAGAAGGGTGAGATTTTCCGAAGAAAACCCCTTCGCGGCGCTCGCGCTAACAGTCCCCTAATAATTCGGACTTACGTTCCTGCCTTGTGACGGGACACGAGGAGCAAGGCGACGCGGGCAGACGGGTGGGCCGGCGGTCGAGAGTGCTGAAGATCGTCGGCCTCACCCTGGCGGGGGTCATGACGCTCGGCATCGCGGGCGCGGGGTGGGTCTACTGGCACCTCAACGACAACATCAAGAGCGTCGACATCAACAGCGCGCTCGGGGACGACCGCCCGGCGAAGGAGGTGACGACGCCGACGGCCGCCGCGTCCGCGTCCGCCTCCCCGTCGCCGCTGCCCACCGGCTCGGTGAACATCCTGGTGCTGGGCTCGGACTCGCGCAGCGGCAAGGAGAACGAGAAGCTCGGCGGCGGCAGCAGCTCGGGCGCCCGCTCCGACACCGCGATGGTCGTCCACATCGACGCCGGCCGGACCTCGGCCACCGTCGTCAGCATTCCGCGCGACACCCTGGTCACCCGGCCCTCCTGCCCGCTGTCCTCCGGCGGCTCGACGTCCGTCGCCTACAACGCGATGTTCAACAGCGCCTACTCGGTGGGCGGGGCGGTGTGCGCGGTCAAGACGGTCGAGTCGATCACCGGCGTCCGCATGGACCACTACCTGGAGATCGACTTCTCGGGCTTCGCGAAGCTGGTCGACGCGCTCGGCGGGGTGACCGTGACCACCGACCAGGACATCGACGACGACGACAGCCATCTGCACCTGAAGAAGGGCACCCACCACCTGAACGGCACCCAGGCCCTGGCGCTCGCCCGCACCCGGCACGGCATAGGCGACGGCAGCGACCTGGGCCGGATAGGCCTCCAGCAGAAACTGGTGAAGGCCCTCCTCGACCAGATGGCCTCCAGCAGCCTGCTGACCAACCCGGCCAAACTCTACGAGGTCGCCGACGCGGTCACCTCCAGCCTCACCACCGACACCGGCCTGGACTCGCTGAGCGAACTGATGCGGCTGGGCCAGAGCCTCAAGGGCCTCACCTCCGACAACGTCAAGACGGTGATGATGCCCGTGGTGACCGCGCCCTCCGACCACAACCGGGTGATCGCGAAGGAGCCGGCGGCGAGCGACCTGTGGGAGTCCCTGCGGTAGGGCCCGGAGGGCGGGGCCGGAAAAAAACTTCGGGGAATTTCGGCGAGCGTGTCGATCCGGGGGAGGGCCGTTCGACGCAAGGGTGAGATGCGGGGAGAGACCCCGCCGGAACCCGAGGAGTCACCATGCCCCGTTACCTGTCGCTCGTGCGGATCGACGAGACCGCCGCCCCCGCCGAGGGGCCCAGCCAGGAGCTGATGCAGCGGATGGGCGAGCTGATCGAGGAGATCACCAAGGCCGGCGTGATGCTGGACACCGCAGGACTCACGCCGACCTCCCAGGGCACTCGGGTGCACTGGGAGGGCGGCAAGATCTCCGTCACCGACGGGCCGTTCACCGAGTCCAAGGAGGTCATCGGCGGTTACGCGCTCATGCAGTGCAAGGACAAGGCCGAGGCCCTGGAGTGGACCAAGCGGTTCCTCAAGGTGCACGAGGAGTTCTGGACCGTGACCTGCGAGGTCCGGGAGATCGCGGAGGGCTGACCTTCGCCGGCCTTCGCCGACCTTCCTGGCGTCCGTCCTGTGGTGGGTGTTGCATGGGGGGCTGTGAGCACACAGCCCCCCGCCGAGGCCGACCCGCGCCACGCCATCGAGACCGTCTTCCGGCTCGAATCGCCCCGCGTGATCGCCGGCGTCGCCCGGATCGTCCGGGACGTCGGCATCGCGGAGGAGCTGGCGCAGGACGCGCTGGTCGCCGCCCTGGAGCAGTGGCCCCGGGAGGGTGTGCCCGACAACCCGGGCGCCTGGCTGATGGCCACCGCCCGTCACCGCGCCGTCGACCTGGTCCGGCGCCGGGAGAACTACGCCCGCAAGCTCGCGGAGATCGGCCGCAGCACGGAGACGACGGCGCCGCCCGAGGAACCCGCCGACCCGGACGACATCGACGACGACCTGCTCCGCCTGGTCTTCACCACCTGCCATCCGGTGCTGTCGCCCGAGGCCCGCACGGCCCTCACCCTGCGCCTCCTCGGCGGCCTGACCACGGCCGAGATCGCCCGCGCCTTCCTCGTCCCCGAGCCGACCGTCGCCCAGCGCATCGTCCGCGCCAAGCGCACCCTGGCGACGAAGAACATCGCCTTCGAGGTGCCGTACGGCCCCGACCGGGAGGCCCGGCTCGGCTCGGTCCTGGACGTCATCTACCTGATCTACAACGAGGGGTACGCGGCCACGGCGGGCGACGACTGGCTGCGCCCCTCGCTGTGCGAGGACGCGCTGCGGCTGGCGCGCGTGCTCTCGGGGCTGATGCCGAAGGAGCCGGAGGTGCACGCCCTCGCCTCCCTCCTGGAGTTCCAGTCCTCCCGTACGGCCGCCCGTACCGGTCCCGACGGCGAACCGGTCCTCCTGCGGGACCAGAACCGCCGCCGCTGGAACCGCATGCTCATCGCCCGCGGCATCAGGGCCTTCGCCCGCGCGGACGCCACGGCGACCGGCGCCCCGGGGCCGTACGCCCTCCAGGCGGCCATCGCGGCCTGCCACGCGCACGCGTACACGTACGCGGAGACCGACTGGACCGCCATCGCCACCCTGTACGGCCTGCTGGCCGCCCGCTCCCCGTCCCCGGTCGTCGAGCTGAACCGGGCGGTGGCCGTGTCGATGGCGGACGGACCGGCGGCCGCCCTCGCGATCGTGGACCCGCTGACCGCCGAACCCGCCCTGCGCGACTACCACCTGCTGCCGAGCGTGCGCGGCGACCTGCTGGCCCGCCTCGGGCGCAGTGCCGAGGCCCGCGCGGAGTTCGAACGGGCCGCGGGCCTGGCACGCAACGAGCGGGAACGGGAGCTGCTGCTGCGGCGGGCGCGGGAGCTCTGAGCACGTCGGTTCAACAGCGCCCCGAAGGGGCGCGGGGCAGTATCAATATGCGGCTCCGCCGGGCGGGCGCGACCAGCCACGACGGCGCGGCGGACGCTCGACGGCACATCGCGGCACATCCAGCGGAGCGCTCAGGGACGTGCCGGGTGGCCCAGCAGCATGGTCGGGGCGCCCGCCACCCGGGTCAGGAAGACGATCGCCGTGTTGCGTCCCTGCGGCTTCGGCAGGGCCTTCCTGCGCAGCTCCTCCGGCTCCACCGCCGACCCGCGCTTCTTCACGGTCAGGTTCCCGACCTCGCGCTCGCGCAGCAGTGCCTTCAGCTTCTTGACGTTGAAGGGGAGTTCGTCGGTGATCTCGTACGCCGTCGCGTAGGGGGTGGCCCGGAGCGCGTCGGCCGTGATGTACGCGATCGTCGGGTCGACCAGACCGCCGGCGAGCTCCTCGGCGACCTCGGCGACCAGGTGGGCGCGGATGACGGCGCCGTCCGGCTCGTACAGGTAACGGCCGACCGGCCGGACCGCTGGGTCGGGGAGGCCGCGGCCGAGCAGGGTGCGCGGGCCCGGGAGGAGGGTGGCGCGGACGGCTCCCGGGGCACCGGTGCCGAACCAGAGGACGGCCTCCTTCACGTCACCCGCGTCCGAGATCCACTCCGCCTCGGCGGCCGCAGGGACCGCCTCGTGCGGGATGCCGGGGGCGATCTTCAGCGCGGCCACGCGGGCGGTCGACGCGGCCTCGACCGCCCAGGACAGGGGCGGTGAGTAGGCCTCCGGGTCGAAGATGCGGCCGCGGCCGCCGCGCCGGGCCGGGTCGACGAAGACGGCGTCGTGGCCGGCCGTGTCCACCTCCTGGACGTCCGCCTCCCGGACCTCGATCAGGCCGGCGAGCCCGAGCGCGTCGGCGTTCGCCCGCGCGGTGGCCGCCGTCACCGGATCCCGGTCCACGGCGAGGACGCGGATCCCGGCCCGCGCCAGCGCGATCGCGTCGCCCCCGATCCCGCAGCACAGGTCGGCCACCGAGGTCACCCCGAGCGCCTTCAGCCGCTGAGCCCGGTACGTGGCGACACTCGCCCGCGTCGACTGCTCGACCCCGTTCGGCGTGAAGAACATGCGGCCCGCGTCCGCGTCCCCGAACTTCGCCGCCGCCCGCTGCCGCAGCCGGGCCTGGGCCAGCGCCGCCGACACCAGCTCGGCGGGGTGCTCGCGGCGCAGCCGGGTGGCCACGGCGAGCTCGTCGGCGGGCGCGGTGCCGCGCACCTCGTCGAGGAGGGCGCGGCCCTCGGGGGTGAGGAGGGGGGAGAGATGGTCGTTCACCGGGTCATTGTCGGCCAGTCGGTGGATGGTTCGCCTCCGGCCGCGGTGTCTGCCCGGGTTCGGGGGAGGTGCCTGGAAGGATCCGACGCCATGCGAGCAGTCGGACAAAATGACAAGAATAGGGCAGTACTCGCCGTTGCCGCCCTCTCCGCAGCCGTCGCCGTCGTCTCCGGCTGCGCCGGACCGGGGAGCGGGGCGGAGGTCCGCCCCGCCGCGGGCCAGCAGGCCCACCAGGGTGCCGCTCCCGACTCCCGTGCCGCCCTGGTCGCCGCCGCCCGGCGCTGGGGGCTGGACGCGGTCCCGCTGCGGCCCCCGGCCCCGCCGAAGCTCAAGCCGAGGATCACCGCTCGCGACGGCTTCGAGGTGGACGGCCAGGTGGAGGACGACCTGCCCCCGGTCTTCACCACGATCCCGACCAGGAAGAAGGTCGTCTTCCTCACCATCGACGACGGCGCCGAGAAGGACCCGGACTTCCTGCGGATGATGAGCGAACTGCGGATCCCCTACAGCGCGTTCCTCAGCAACTACCTGGTCAAGGACGACTACGGCTACTTCCGCCGGATGCAGGCCGAGGGGCACACCCTCAACAACCACACCCTCACCCACCCCTACCTGCCGGGCCTGACCTACGACGAGCAGAAGCACGAGATCTGCGGCATGCAGGAGATCATGAAGAAGCAGTTCGGCAAGGCGCCGACGGTCTTCCGCCCGCCCTACGGCAACTACAACGGCGACACCCTGCGCGCCGCCAAGGCCTGCGGCATCAAGTACGCGCCGATCTGGGACGAGGAGGTGTTCGTCGACCACTGGGAGTACCGCGAGTGGGACCGCGGACTGCACCCCGGTGACATCGTCCTCACGCACTTCCGGGGCCGGAACGACTGGGACGGCACCATGGTCGACGACATGCGCCGCTTTCTGAACAAGGTCACCCGCGACGGCTATGCGGTGGCGCGCCTGGAGGACTACCTGTGAGCCGACTGAGGGCGACGGCCGCGCTGCTGGCCGCCGCCCTCCTCCTGTCGGCCTGCGCGCCGTCCGTCGACCCCATCGAACGGCTCGGCAGGAAGGCGGCCGACCGGGTACGCCCGCACGGCCCGGCCGGCGTGCCCGCATACCGCCAGTGGGGCCTGGCCGCGCCCCTCTCCCCGGCGCCCCGCCCGCCGCTGCACCCGCTGGCCTTCCGTACCGCCCTGCCGCCGGTCGTCGACCACATCCCCACGTCCGACCGGGTCGTCTTCCTCACCTACGACGACGGCGCCGAGAAGGACCCCCGCTTCGTCGACATGGTCCGCGAACTGCGCCTGCCGGTGAGCATGTTCCTCACGGACAGCGTGGTCGGCCCCGGCTACGGCCACTTCGCCCGCCTCCAGTCGGTCGGCGCGAGCGTCCAGAACCACACCCTCGACCACCCGGCCATGTCCGGTCTGCCGTACGCGGGCCAGCGCGCCGAGATCTGCGGCCAGCAGGAGAAGCTGAAGTCCCGCTTCGGCATCCGCCCCCGCCTCTTCCGCCCGCCCTACGGCACCTACGACACCACCACCCTCCGCGCGGCCGCCGACTGCGGTGTCACGGCGGTGGTCCTCTGGCGGGCGGCGATGACACCCGACGGCATCACCTACCGGAACGGGGACAAGCAGCTCCGCCCCGGCGACATCGTCCTGGTGGGCCCCGACGAGGCACTCGGACCGACCCTCAGGGAGCGCACCACCCGGCTGCTGCGCCGGGTGCAGGCGAGCGGGCTGACGGTGGGTCGGCTTGAGGACTACCTCTAGCCCGGTGTGGCTTTAATCATCAAGTCAACGATGTCGCCCTTCTCCGTCAAGTACGAGCACGATGGATCCGTGTTAACTTGAATATTCACGTCAATGGATCCTCGCGCGGAGCAGGGGGCACAACATGAGCGCACTACTGACACCCGGTGTGGAGGTGCGGCGCGGTGACGCGCGGCTCGCGAGCCGGCTGTCCTGGCTGGACTCGAAGCACTCGTTCTCCCTCGGCACGCACCGGCCGGACCCGGCCAACACGCACCACGGGGTGCTGCTGGTCAACAACGAGGACGTGGTGCAGCCGGGCACGGGCTTCGAGACCCACCCGCACCGGGACATGGAGATCGTCACCTGGGTGCTCCAGGGCTCGCTGGTCCACCAGGACTCCGGCGGCCACCCCGGCGTGATCTACCCGGGCCTGGCCCAGCGGATGAGCGCCGGCACCGGCATCCTGCACTCGGAGAAGAACGACACCCACCGGGCCGCCGGCGGGCCCCCCGCCGACCCCGTGCCGCCCCACCGCCGGTCCCCCCGCCGCCGCCCCCAGCCGTGCGCTGCTCCACCCCGTCAGGACCAGGGCCGCGAGGCCCGATCCCACCGTCCCCGGCAGCCGCCAGTCCGCCGGTGGCAGGAC